>CAYODB010000192.1:0-7192 GCA_964402495.1 uncultured Bordetella sp. | reverse complement strand
GTGTGTAGACCTCGTCGATGTCCTTTTCGTCGACGCCCTTGGACTTCAGGAACGAGCGCAGGATCTTGTTGGTGGTACGCGGATAGACGTAGTCAGTGCCGAGCAGGACCCAGCGCTTGGCGCCGCCACCTTCCTTGGACATCAGGTATTCCACCGCCGGGATCGCCTGCTGGTTGGGCGCAGCGCCGGTGTAGAACACGTTCTTCTCGAGCTCTTCACCTTCGTACTGCACCGGGTAGAACAGCAGGCCGTTCAGTTCCTTGAACACCGGCAGCACGGACTTGCGCGACACCGAGGTCCAGCAGCCGAACACGACCGAGACCTTATCCTGGGACAGCAGGCCGCGCGCCTTTTCCGCGAACAGCGGCCAGTTGGAGGCGGGATCGACAACGACGGCTTCGAGCTGCTTGCCCATGACGCCGCCGGAGGCGTTGATCTCGTCGATGGTCATCAGCGCCACGTCCTTCAGCGACGTTTCCGAGATGGCCATCGTTCCCGACAGCGAATGCAGGATGCCGACCTTGATGGTGTCGGCAGCCGAGGCGGTCGCCGCAGTAACGGCGAATGCCAGGCCGACCAATGAATTGAGTAAACGACTGCGTTTCATATAACTCCCCTAAGCGGTTGTTGATGGAGCGGTTGTTGATGGAATGGCTGCCTGACCTTCATCGCCTGGCTTCCGTTAATGCGTGCGGCTGTTCTGCGAATGCGCGTGACGCTTTGTTAATGCACGCCAGACTTCTGCAACAACCATGCCGATGTCGATATGAACAATGAATGCCTTTGTGTTTCATGCGTTTGCAACAGAACAGGCATTCCCCGGAGGACGTTTTCCGGAGCGATGCGAGGAGGTGCGATGAGCGGACGCACCGGCTTTGTGCGCCGCCATCAGGCAATGCACGAACATCGCGCGGAGATTTTCAGGCCAGGGCTTCATTTGCCCGGATTCCGTGCACACGATCCGTTCTGGAGAGGATTGCCTTTGCGGGGATACTGTATATAATCACAGTCAAGGAGGTTTTCCATGGATGAACTGACCCCACGCCAGGCCGAAGTGCTGCGCCTGATTGCCGATTTCACCCAAGCCACCGGCTTTCCCCCCACCCGTGCGGAGATTGCCCGGGTGCTGGGCTTTCGCTCCGCCAATGCGGCGGAGGACCACCTCAGGGCGCTGGCCCGCAAAGGCTTCATCGAGCTTCTCGCCGGCGCGGCACGCGGCATCCGGCTGAAGGAGCAACAGGGCCTGCCGCTGGTCGGCCGGGTTGCGGCCGGCAGCCCGATCCTCGCCGAGGCGCATGTCCAGGGACGCTACCAGGTGGATCCCGGCCTGTTCAATCCGCGCGCCGACTACCTGCTGAAAGTGCGTGGGCTGAGCATGCGCGACGCCGGCATCCTCGAAGGCGATCTGCTGGCCGTGCACAAGACGCAGGAAGCGCGCTCGGGCCAGATCGTGGTGGCGCGCCTGCACGACGAAGTCACGGTCAAGCGCTTCAAGCGCCAGGGCAGCCAGGTTCAGTTGCTGCCGGAGAACCCGGATTTCGCACCTATATATGTGGACCTGAAGCACGACCCGTTCGCCATCGAGGGTATCGGCGTCGGCATCATCAGGAACGGCAAGCTCGGATAAAAAAAACCGTGAATACGTGAATATCGTGAATACCGTGAATCGAGCTAAAGCCTTAAAGCTCTACGGCATTCACGGCCTTTGCGGCTTTTACGATATTCACGGCATTCACGGCTTTCAGCGCACAGGTGGACAACAACTTATCAACCACTTGACGGAGAACTTCATGGAAACGCAAAAGACCCTCGCAATCCTCAGGACCCTTGCCGACGGCATCGATCCGGCCACCGGCGAACAGTTTTCAGCCGGCAGCAGCTATCAGCATCCCGACACCGTGCGCGCGCTTTTCTCCGCGATCCGCACGCTGGAATCCCCCGTCTCGCCGCCTGCACAAAGACCGCCTGCACAAAAATCAGCGCCGGCGAAAGACGCAACGGCAACGCCGGCAACGCCGGGCCAGGAGAACGCGGGACGGCCCTGGTCGCAGGAGGAGGATGGGCGCCTGGGCGGCAGCTACGACTCGGGCAAGTCGATCGAAGAACTCGCCGCCATCCACAAGAGAAGCAAATGGGCAATTGAATCGAGGCTGGCCCGGCTCGGCAAGATCCCCGAACCGCCGTCGCGCTTTCCGGCGCGCAATGCAGCGGGAAGCACCGCCGCGGCGTAAAAAGCCGTGACTAACGTGACTGTCGTGACTGCCGCCGAAATGCAAAAGTCTAACGGCCGGTTTTCTGCCCTTACGCAGTCACGATAGTCACGAAGTCACGACAGTAGTTGCGACATAACCTGAAGGTTAGTCTTCACTGAAACTCCACTTCGCTCGTTTTCACGGTATCCACGGCCCTCATGTCCGCCCTCCAATCCCTGCTGCAAAACCCCGCCATCTGGCGCGGCGACGAACATGCGCGCGTCGCGCTGCCCAGCATCCCCACCGGATTTCCCGAGCTCGATGATGAATTGCCGGGCGGAGGCTGGCCGCGAGGCATGGTCAGCGAACTGCTGACCGAACGCACGGGCATCGGTGAACTGTCGCTGCTGATGCCGGCACTGGCCCAACTGTCGCAGCAGGACGGCTGGCTGATGCTGATCGCCCCGCCCTGGATTCCCTATGCGCCCGCGCTGGCCGCGCGCGGCATCCGGCTGTCCAGGGTCATCGTGGCGAATACCACTTCCGATAAAGATACGCTGTGGGCCGCGGAACAAAGCCTGCGGGCCGGCAATTGCCCGGTGGTACTGGCCTGGCCTGCCGCCATCAACGAACACGGGCTGCGCCGCCTGCAACTGGCCGCGGAGAAAGGCGGCAGCTTCGGCGTGGTGTTCGGGGAATCCGTGCGTGCCGCACTCCCCTCTCCCGCTCCGCTGCGCCTGCGGCTCGGCGTGCGCCAGGACAGGCTGTCCGTGAAAATCCTCAAGCGCCGCGGGAGCGGCCTCACGCCGACGCTCTGGCTGGATACCGACCAACCATCCAGGTCCACAACCAAGATCTTGAACCACGGAGGACACGGAGAAAAACAAGACATGAGATGGCGGGATCATGGGCTTTTACCTAACCGCGCAACAAGCAACATGAGTGCGGCAGTTCTGCGTCACGCAATTTCAGACAATCGATAATTTAATTTTCTCTCGCCCTTCCTCCGTGCTCTCCGGGCTCTCCGTGGTTCAGATTTTTTTCTTTGACTTTATTTCCTAGGAACCACGCCATATGCTGTGGGCCGCGCTGCGTTTTCCCGATCTGTCGCTGCAACTGTATTTACGCGGCGGCGATTCCTGCGGGCCGGCGATCGTGCAGGAAACAGGCAATCCGGCCCGGGTGCTCTCATGCAACGAGCAAGCGGCCAAAACCGGCATCAAACCCGGCATGGCGGTGTCCGCGGCCCACGCGCTGACATCCGGATTGCAGGTCCGCACCCGGGATTCCGCAAAGGAAGCGAAAGCGCTGGCCGGTATCGCAGCATGGGCAACGCAATTCACCCCGACGGTCAGCCTCGCTTCGTCGAACGAAGTGCTGATGGAAATCAGCGGCTGCCTGCGCCTGTTCGGCGGGCTGCGTCCGCTGAGCGGCCGCATCCGCGTCGGGCTGGCGGAGCTGGGCTATCACGCCACTGTCGTGCTTGCGCCCAATCCGACGGCTGCGTTGCTGCTGGCTCGCGATGACGTCGGCACCTCGATCGGCAATCGCCTTGAACTGCGGCGAACTCTGGCGCGGCTGCGGCTGACCCGGCTCGACCAGCCCGCGCAGACCATTGCAATGCTCGCGAACCTTGGCGTGCATACCATTGGCGACTGGCTGTCCCTGCCGCGGGACGGCCTCGCCCGCCGTTTCGGACAGGGCATGCTCGACGAGATCGATCGCGCGCTGGGCCTGCTCCCGGATCCGCGCCCGCCTTTTTCTGCGCCCAACCGTTATTCGGCTTCGCTGGAGCTCCCGGCGCCGGTGCAGGAAACCGAACCGCTGCTGTTTGCCGCCAAGCGGCTGGTGCTCGAACTCACCGGTCACCTGGCGATGCGGCAGATTGGCGTCACCCGCCTGAAGCTGGAGCTGCAGCATGCGCATCATGCCGCAACGCCGGTTGTTCTCGGGTTGTCGGCGCCGAGCCGCGAAGCCGGCCATCTGGTGACGCTGCTACGCGAGAAACTTGCCACGATCAAACTCCCCGAGGCGGTGGAAAACCTCGTGCTCATCGCCGGCGAAGTGCGTCCGCTCGGCTCGTGCAATCGCACTCTGTTCAGTGATGGCCGCCCTCCCCGCGAGGAGCGCTGGCGCATCGTTGAGCATTTGCGCGCGCGGCTGGGGGTGGAAGCTGTGCACGGAGTGGAGGTTTTTCCCGACCATCGTCCGGAGCGGGCCTATCGCAGGACACTGCCGGGACATGCTGCCGACGGCCAGTGCGAACTGCAGCGGCCGCTGTGGCTGCTGCCCCGGCCGCGCCGCCTCCATGCCGAGGGCAGCCTGCCCGCGATGGACCGGCCGCTCACCCTGCTCGACGGCCCCGAGCGCGTCGAATCCGGCTGGTGGGATGACTTCGACGTGAAGCGCGACTACTTCGTCGCGCGCGACAGCACGGGCGCGAAGCTCTGGCTTTACCGGGAAAGGCCCGACGGGCGCGAATGGTTCGTCCACGGCATCTTCGCCTGACGATGCGGCGTCTCCCGTGGATTATGCAGAGCTTCACTGCCTGACCAATTTCAGTTTCCTGCGCGGGGCATCGCATGCGCAGGAACTGGTCGGGACTGCGGTCAGGCGTGGTTACAAGGCGCTGGCCATCACCGACGAGTGTTCGCTTGCCGGCGTCGTGCGCGCACATGCCGCAGCGAAGGAACACAAGGACGCATTCAAGTTGATCATCGGCGCCGAGTTCCGGCTCGAGGATGGATTGCGCTTCGTCCTGCTGGCAACCAACCGCGAAGGCTATGGCAATCTTTCCGAATTGATCACGCGCGGCCGGCGCAATGCCCCCAAAGGCGAATATCGCCTCTCGCGCGATCATCTCGAGTCCGGCATTCCGCATTGCCTCGCACTCTGGCTGCCGCTGGCGCAGCCGCAGGCCGGCGATGCGCTGTGGCTTGCGCGACGTTTCCCCGGCTGTTTCTGGATCGCGGTCGAACTGCTGGCGCGAGGCGGCGACCGCGAACGTCTTGCCGCACTTCAGGAACTCGGCCGGCAGGCGGAACTGCCTTGCGTGGCCAGCGGCGACGTGCACATGCATGCGCGCGGACGCCGGGCGTTGCAGGACACGCTCACGGCGATCCGCCTCGGCGTGCCGGTCGCGAAAGCTGGACTCGATTTGCAGGCCAGCGGTGAACGGCATCTGCGTCCGCTCAACCGGCTGGAAAAAATTTATCCGCCGGCGCTGCTCGAGGAAACGTTGCGCGTCGCCGAACGCTGCCATTTTTCCCTCGATGAACTGCAGTACGAGTATCCGGAGGAAATCGTTCCGGACGGCAAGACGCCGGCGCAGTACCTGGCCGAGTTGACTGAAGACGGATTGAAGGATCGCTACCCCCGCGGCGTTCCGCCCGCAGTGAGTGAAAATTCAGGGAAAGAACTCGAACTGATCGCCGAACTGCGCTACGAGGCTTTTTTCCTGACCGTCTACGACATCGTCCAGTACGCCCGGGCACAGAATATCCTTTGTCAGGGCCGCGGCTCGGCCGCCAATTCCGTGGTCTGCTATGCGCTGGGGATCACTTCTGTGGATCCCGACCGGACCCGGCTGCTGTTCGGGCGCTTTCTCTCGAAAGAACGCAACGAGCCGCCCGACATCGACGTGGATTTCGAGCACGAGCGCCGCGAAGAAGTCATCCAGTACATTTATCGCAAATACGGCAGGCATCGTGCGGCATTGGCCGCCACCGTGATCTGCTACCGGACGCGCAGCGCCTTTCGTGACGTCGGCAAAGCCCTGGGTCTGGACGCAGTCCAGTTGGATCGCATCGCGGGCAGCTTCGTCTGGTGGGATCATCCAGGAGAACGCGCCACCCGGCTGCTCGAAGCCGGGTTCGATCCTGACTCGCCGGTAATTCACAAGCTGATCACGCTGACCGGCACGCTTTCGGGGTTTCCCCGTCACCTGTCACAGCACGTCGGCGGCTTCGTCATTTCGCGAGGGCCACTATCCCGGCTTGTGCCGACTGAAAATGCTGCCATGCGTGGCGATCCTTCGCGATATGCCGACGATGGGGTCAGACCTGCGTCGAAAGGTATTGCGAACACGTTTTCCCCGGATCCCCTGCGCACCAATATCCAATGGGACAAGGACGACCTCGACGAACTCGGCCTGCTGAAAGTGGATGTTCTGGCTCTGGGCATGCTGACCGCGATCCGGCTGGCGCTGGACATGGTCAACCGCCAACGTGGCAGCTCGCTGTCCATGGCCGATATCCTCGCCACCGAAAACCGCGATGAAGGCAGGCCTGTGTACGAGATGCTCTGCAAGGCGGACAGCATCGGCGTGTTCCAGGTTGAATCACGTGCCCAGATGTCGATGCTGCCGCGGCTCCGGCCCCAATGCTTTTACGACCTGGTGGTCGAGGTCGCGATCGTGCGCCCCGGACCGATCCAGGGCGGCATGGTGCACCCTTACCTGCGCAACCGGAAAAAAGATCCCGACGCCATCGAGTACCCCTCCGCCAGGCTCAAGGAAGTCCTGAAGCGAACGCTGGGGGTGCCGATCTTCCAGGAGCAGGTCATGGAGATCGCGATGGTGGCCGCCGATTTTTCAGTGGGCGAAGCAGACCAGTTGCGACGCGCCATGGCGGCCTGGAAGAAGAAAGGCGGACTGGGGCCGTTCAAGGACCGGCTGGTCAGTGGAATGCTGAAGAAGGGCTACGACGGGAAATTCGCGCTGCGGATCTTCGAGCAGATCCAGGGATTCGGCGAATACGGATTTCCGGAATCGCACTCGGCGAGTTTCGCGCTGCTGGTTTACGTGTCCGCATGGCTCAAGCACTACGAACCCGCCGCCTTCACTTGCGCATTGCTCAACAGCCAGCCGATGGGGTTCTATGCACCGGCGCAACTGGTGCAGGACGCGCAACGGCATGGCGTCGAGGTCAGGCCGGTAGATGTACTCGCAAGCAACTGGGAATGCACGATCGAGCCGCATAGCGGCTCAGGGACGGGGGGTG
>CAYODB010000191.1:0-7193 GCA_964402495.1 uncultured Bordetella sp. | reverse complement strand
CCTCGGCATCAACATCGGCAAGAACTTCGACACGCCGATCGAGCGGGCCGCCGATGACTACATATTCTGCATGCGCCGGGTGTTCACGGCGGCGAGCTACATCACCGTCAACATTTCCTCGCCCAATACCAGGAACCTGCGGCAATTGCAGCAGACGGAGGAACTCGATCGCCTGCTCGGTGCGCTCGCCGACGAACGCAGCAGGTTGTCCGCGCAACACGGCAAGACGGTGCCGCTGGCCGTGAAGATCGCCCCCGACCTCGCGGACGAGGAGATCGCACAAGCGGCGGAATTGTTCGTCAGGCATGGCATCGATGCCGTCATCGCCACCAACACCACGGTTTCGCGCGAAGGTGTCGCCGGACTTCCCGACGGCGACCAGCAAGGCGGGCTGAGCGGTGCGCCGCTGAAAGCCCGCGCCACCGCTATCGTGCGGCAGCTTGCAGGACAATTAAACGGCCGCCTGCCGGTGATCGGCGTGGGCGGTATTTTTTCCGCCGCGGACGCGCGCGAGAAACTCGATGCCGGCGCCAGCCTTGTGCAGGTCTACAGCGGCCTCATCTACGAAGGACCGGAACTCGTTGCGCGGATCGCCGCGGGACTCAACACGGCTTCCTTAAGGGACTGAATCCGTTATAACTTTAGTGCCATTGCGCATAAGTTCCGGAAACTGGCGGGTTATAATTCGCGCCTTCAAATCCGCAGCCTCCTCCCCCGCTCCTCCGAATGAACATCAGCGTTGACGCGATTCTTGACAGGCCCGAGCTCGAACTCGGCTTCGATTTGCGGTTCCCCAGCCTCTACACCCGCCCAGGCCTGTTGCAACTGGACGCCGCCTTCCTGGTTTTTCTCGGCGAGTCCGACAGCGGCTTGCGAACGCGAGTTGAAGCCGCAAGAGCGGCTCCGGATCGCCTCGCGGCGAAGGAGGAATCCGAGCTGCTGATCGCGGTCGCGCCGCACCTTGAGGATTTCACCGCCCATCTGTTCAGCATCGAATCCGAAGTCCAGGCGCTTGCGGCACGCCACCACGAACTGGCGCCGCTTTTTTCCTGCAAGCGCCAGTTTGTCCAGCGCAAGGCCATGAATGCGTACAAGGCCGATGCGGCCGCGACCTTCGATGGAGCGGCTATCGAAGCGCAACTGGCCGCCTGGTTTGGGGAACCCTTCAGCGAACTGGCCTTCGCTCGCCATGTGGTCCTCTGGCAGGGCGATGAAGCAGCCAACGCCGCGAAACTCGATGCCGCGATGCGCTATGCCGCATGGGCCGCGCGCACGCCGGCGGGACAGCACCAGCACCTCGCCGGCGTGCTCTTCAAGGCGCCGAAGAAACTCGACTTCCAGCATCTCGTACCCCTCACAACAAACGAGGAAAACGGCATCACGGTACACACGCTGTCGCACGTTCGCCGGCGCCATGGATTTGCACTGACCGACGCGGGCACGGACCTGGTCGGCGCTCTGGACCAGACCAACTACTGCATCTGGTGCCATGAACAGGGCCGAGATTCCTGCTCGCACGGCCTGAAGGAAAAGGCGCCGGCGGATGGCGGCGCCCCGCCGTTCAGGAAGACCGTGTTCGGCGTGCCGTTGGCGGGATGCCCGCTGGAAGAACGCATTTCCGAATTCCAGAAACTCAAGTCGGATGGCGTTTCGGTCGGCGCGCTGGCAATGATCACGATCGACAATCCGATGGTGGCCGCCACCGGCCACCGGATCTGCAACGACTGCATGAAAGCCTGCATCTACCAGAAGCAGGAACCGGTCAACATCCCGCAGGCGGAGACGCGCACGCTGAAAGACGTGCTCGAACTGCCCTGGGGATTCGAGATCTATTCGCTGTTCACCCGCTGGAATCCCCTGAACCTGCGCCGGCCGTTGCCGAAACAGCCCAGCGGCCGCCGCGTTCTGGTGGCAGGCATGGGCCCGGCGGGATTCACCGTTTCGCACCATCTGATGAACGACGGCCACACGGTCGTCGGCGTGGATGGCCTGAAAATCGAACCATTGCCCGCCAATCTCTCCGGCGTGGATGCGAACGGCACGCATGTGGGATTCGAACCGGTCTACGACGCCGAAACCCTGTTCGAGTCGCTCGACGACCGCATCATGGCCGGCTTCGGCGGCGTGGCCGAGTACGGCATCACGGTGCGCTGGGACAAGAATTTTCTCAAACTGATCCGGCTGCTGCTCCAGCGCCGCGCCGAGTTCGCGTTATTCGGTGGCGTGCGGTTCGGCGGCACGATCACCGCCGATGACGCCTTCGACCTGGGCTTCGATCACGTGGTGCTGGCCGCCGGAGCCGGCCGCCCGACTGTCCTCGACATTCCCAACGGACTCGCGCCCGGCGTGCGCACGGCATCGGATTTCCTCATGGCCTTGCAGCTCACTGGCGCGGCCAAGAACGATTCCATCGCCAACATGCAAGTGCGCCTGCCGGTGGTGGTCATCGGTGGCGGCCTGACAGCGATCGACACGGCGACCGAATCCCTTGCCTATTACCCGCTGCAGGTCGAGAAATTCCTGCGCCGTTTCGAAACCCTCTGCGCCGAACGCGGCGAGGATAAGGTGCGGACCGCGTGGACTATTGTCGAGAGGACTGTTGCCGATGAATTCCTGGCGCACGCGCGCGCCATCCGCGCGGAGCGGGTACGCGCCGCTGAGCAGGGCGGCGAGCCGCGCATTCTGGAACTGCTGCAATCCTGGGGCGGCGTTACCCTCGCCTATAGGAAGCGCCTGGTCGACAGCCCGTCCTACACGCTGAATCACGAAGAAGTGGAGAAGGCCCTGGAGGAAGGCATCCGCTTCGCGGAAAACCTGACGCCGTCGGCGGTTGAAGTGGATGAATTCGGTTACGCGCGAGGCCTGACCGTCACCCGCAAGGTCACGCACGCGGACGGCAGCAGCGCCGAGGTGACCGCGACCCTTCCCGCGCGGAGCGTGCTTGTGGCGGCCGGCACCCAGCCCAACACGGTGCTGGCGCGCGAGGACGCCCGCAACTTCCATCTCGACGGACGCTATTTCCAGGCCTGTGACGAGGAAGGCAATCCGGTCAAGCCGGAACGCAGCACCAAGCCGGCGCGGTCGCAGGTGCTGCTGAACCGGCGCGCCGACGGCCGCTTCATCAGCTTCTTCGGCGACCTGCATCCGTCTTTCTTCGGCAACGTGGTGAAGGCCATGGGCGGCGCCAAGCAGGGCTACCCGGTGGTGAGCGGCGTCCTGGGCAGGGTGCAGCCAGCCTACGCCGGAAGCGATGCAGAATTCCTGTCCCGGCTGAACGGCGCGCTGCGCGCAACCGTGCATGAAGTCATCCGGCTCACGCCCAGCATCGTCGAGGTCGTGGTGCGCGCCCCGCTGGCCGCACGCAAGTTCCAGCCCGGTCAGTTCTACCGGCTGCAGAATTTCGAATCCCTGGCAGCATCGGTGGACGGCACCCGGCTGGCGATGGAAGGCCTGGCGTTGACCGGCGCGTGGGTCGACCGGGAGAAGGGCCTGGTCTCCACCATCGCGCTGGAGATGGGCGGTTCCTCGGACCTCTGTGCCGTACTGAAACCAGGCGAACCGGTGATCCTGATGGGGCCGACCGGATCACCCACCGAAATCCACAGCGATGAAACCGTGGTGCTGGTGGGCGGCGGCCTCGGCAACGCGGTGCTGTTCTCGATCGGCCAGGCCCTGCGCGCCGCGGGTTCGAAGGTGCTCTACTTCGCCGGCTACAAGAAAATCATCGACCGCTACAAGATCGCCGAAATCGAAGCCGCTGCCGATGTCATCGTCTGGTGCTGCGACGAAGCGCCGGGATTCCAGCCCAACCGCCCCGATGACCGGGGGTTCACCGGCAACATCGTGCAGGCCATGACGGCTTACGCCGAAGGCAAGCTTGGCCCACAGAAGATTCCCTTCAATGCTGCGGACCGCATCATCGCCATCGGCTCCGACGGGATGATGGCGGCGGTGGCAGTGGCCCGCCATGGCGTGCTCAAGGCACATGTAAAGCCGCATCACTTCGCCATCGGTTCGATCAATTCGCCGATGCAATGCATGATGAAGGAAATCTGCGCGCAGTGCCTGCAACCGCAGGTGGATCCCGTCACCGGCGAGCGCAGCTTCGTGTTTTCCTGCTTCAACCAGGACCAACCGCTGGACCGGGTCGACTTCCCCGGCCTCGCCGCCCGCCTCGCGCAGAACAGCGTGCAGGAAAAACTCACCGCACAATGGATCGACCGCTGCCTCAAACACTCCGGCCATCGGCCTGGGGGCTAGACCTTCACCGCAGATACTCCGGGCTACGCCAGGGTATCTGCGGTTAACCAGATCCAGGCTTTAGTGGTTTAATCCGATCGTGGATACAGAACTGATCGAAGCGATCGACGCGCTGCTGCCGCAGACCCAGTGCACCAAGTGCGGCTATCAGGGTTGCCGTCCCTACGCCGAAGCCATCGCGCAAGGCGACGCCGACATCAACCAGTGCCCGCCCGGTGGCGCCGAAGGCATCGGCAAGCTGGCGAAATTGCTGGACCGCGAAAACAAACCGCTCAACCCGGCCAATGGCGTGGAAAGACCGCGTACGGCAGCGTTGATCGACGAATCGCGCTGCATCGGTTGCATGCTGTGCGTTAACGCCTGTCCGACCGATGCCATAGTCGGTGCGGCAAAGCAGATGCACACGGTACTCACCCGGTACTGCACGGGCTGCGACCTCTGCCTGCCTCCCTGTCCGGTGGATTGCATCGAGATGGTCGAACTCGGGAACCTCGCGGAGGCCGGCAACATTGATGCAGCGGCGCTCGCACTGCAGACAGTCACGGAAATGGCAGCCGTGGCGCGTGGCCGGTATGAGTTTCACCAGCAGCGCCTCGCGCGCGAGGCCACCGAGCGGGCCGAACGCCTGGCCGGCAAGGCGAGAACCCATCTCGAGGAACTCGAGAAATTGCCCACCGGCCACCACGATGTCGAGCGCAAGAAAGCCGCCGTCAAGGCTGCACTGGAGCGCGCTCGCGCCCGTCGCGCCGGGCAATCGAAGGCCAAAGCGTGAATCCGGCAACGCGCGCCGAAATATTCAGCAGGCTGCGCGCTGCCAATCCCTCCCCCACCACGGAACTGAGCTACCGCACGCCGTTCGAATTGCTGGTTTCCGTGGTGCTCTCGGCGCAAGCCACCGACAGAAGCGTGAACCTGGCGACGGATAAATTGTTTCCCGTGGCCAGCACCCCGCAAGCGATGCTCGATCTTGGCGAAGCCGGGCTCACGCCTTACATCCAGCGCATCGGACTCTATCGCGGCAAGGCAAAGAACATCATCGCGACGAGCAGGATCCTTCTGGAGCAATTCGGCGGCGAAGTGCCGCGCGGACGTGAAGAACTCGAGAGCCTGCCCGGCGTCGGCCGGAAAACCGCCAACGTCATCCTCAACATGGCGTTCGGCGAACCCACCATCGCTGTCGATACGCACATATTCCGGGTTTCCAATCGCACCGGCATCGCACCCGGCAAGAACGTGGTCGAGGTCGAACGCAAGCTGATGAAGTTCGTTGCCGAAGAATTCCGCATGGATGCGCATCACTGGCTGATCCTGCATGGCCGCTACGTTTGCAAGGCGCGCAGACCGGATTGCCCGTCCTGCGCCATCCGCGACCTCTGCGAGTACCGGCACAAGACCCGCGCCGATGTTTAATCCCAGCCGCGAGGAAGTGCGCCGGTTTTTCTTCGAGGCGTGGCGCAAATACCGCAACCAGTTGCCAATCGAAGGCCTGGAGCAGACCGCCATCGAGATCATGCTGCTGCATCCGGAATACCATCCGCTGCTTGACCAGCCGGAGCCATACGCGGACCGGGACTTTTCCCCAGAAAGCGGCCAGCTCAATCCCTTCCTGCACATGTCGCTGCACCTGGCGGTTGCCGAGCAGGTGTCAATCGACCAGCCGCGCGGCATCCGCGCCCTTCACCAGCAGTTGCAGTCGGCGCAGGGCGCGCACGACGCGCTGCACGTGCTGCTCGAATGCCTGGGTGAAACAGTGTGGCAGGCGCAGCGAACCGGCATGCCTCCGGATGAAGCGGCTTACCTGGAATGCATTCGCCGCGGACTGGGGTAAAACCACCGCACCACCCGCGCCCGACTCGTGTCGCGCGGACAGACGGCGAAAAAAAGAGGAGCCCGATGCTCCTCTTCTTCGTTGCCGGCCGTGACGGACTCTCAGTACTTGACGGTCAGGTCACCCTTCAGGTTCGCGTAGTAGGCCGCGACGTCCTTGATATCCTTTTTGGAAAGGGTTTGCGCCATCGGCGCCATCAGCGGGTTCTTGCGCTTGCCGGACTTGTAGTCCCTCAGCGCCTTCTCCAGGTAGTCAGCCGGCTGCCCGGCCAGTTTCGGATACTCCGGCATCAGCGGCGTATTGCCGTCAGCCCCATGGCAGGCGGCGCACATGGCCGCTTTCTCCTTGCCCGCCGCGGCATCGGCAGCTACCGCGCTGCCCGCCAGTCCCAGGCCCGCCACAGCGAGCATCGCAATCAACAGCTTGTTCATATTTTCCCTCTTCACGTCGGGTCCGGTCACTTGCCGGCGGCGGAATAGTAGGCGGCCAGATCGGCCATATCCTGGTCGGTCAGGCTGGCGGCGATCGCCTTCATGGTCGGGTGGCTGCGATCGCCCACCTTGTAGGCCTTCAGCGCACTCACGATATAGCCGGCGTTCTGGCCGCCGAGTTTCGGCACGTGGTAGGTCTCGGGATAGGCGGTACGGAAACCGGCAATACCGTGGCATCCGGCGCACATGGCCGTCTTGCCCTTGCCGGCCGCGGCATCGCCTTCGGCGTACGACGGCATGGCCAGTGCCGCAAGCGCGGTGAACAGGCCGACCGTGGTGAGATTGCGGAGCGTCATGACTGGAATTCCTGACTTTGTACGGGATTGAAAATCCGCGCAACTTTAGCCGAAGCGGGGTAGCCGGTCAACGCTCGCGCCCCCCCTGCCCACCCGGTGGACTCAGCCGCCCGGAAGGGGCTTGCCTTCGGAAATGTCGATCGTGTGCGTGAACCGCTTGTCATGGGTGTCCTCGACCTCGATTTTCAGTTCGCCCTTGTCCTGCGGCGTGAAGAAAAACCGGAAATTCGGGTTGTCCGAAATCGAGAAATCGACCTCGGCGTACATCACCGGCCGGCCGTCGTAAGTCACCCTGACGCTGCGCACGAACTGGGGCAC
>CAYODB010000190.1:0-7205 GCA_964402495.1 uncultured Bordetella sp. | reverse complement strand
TATACCGAAAACTTCGTGCTGCCGCTGTCGCATGACGAAGTCGTGCATGGAAAAGGCTCCCTGCTCGGCAAAATGCCGGGCGATGCCTGGCAGAAATTCGCCAATGTCCGCCTGTTGCTGGCCTGGCAGTTCGCCTCGCCCGGAAAGAAACTCAACTTCATGGGCAACGAACTGGCGCAGGGCCGCGAGTGGCGCGTCGACTGGGAACTCGACTGGGGCCTGCTTGGCATCGAATGGCATCGCGGCGTGCAGACCATGCTGCGCGACCTGGGCAGGCTATACCGCGATCTGCCTGCGCTGCATGATCTCGATTTCGAGCAGGCGGGTTTCGAGTGGATCGATTGCCACGATGCGGACCAATCTGTGCTTGCGTTCGAACGCCGCGCGCGCAACGGCAGCGTCGTCATCGCAGCTTTCAATTTCACACCGGTGCCGCGGCACGGCTACCGAATAGGCCTGCCTGCGCCCGGCAACTGGCGCGAGGTATTCAACAGCGATTCGGGTTTTTACGCCGGTTCCAATTCCGGCAATGCGGGGGAGATCCTGGCGCAGCCGCTGGCGTGGATGAATCGCAAGCAATCCGCCGAAATCACGCTGCCGCCGCTTGGTGCCCTTATCCTTCAGCACGAAGGATAACGGCGATGAATGCCATAGACGCCGTGAATATCGCGAATGCCTTGAATGTCGCAAAGACTGGCTCAGGATTGCTGCGTGAGAGCGCGCAAACGCACGATATTCACAGCATTCACGACGGGCGAACGTCGCATCACCAACGATAATGACCCCCACCGACAAGCTCAAGGTCCTTTTCGTGACTTCCGAAGTCGCGCCCCTGATCAAGACCGGCGGACTGGCCGACGTCAGTGGTGCGCTGACCGGCGCGTTGATGGGCATGGGGGTGGACCTTCGCGTGCTGGTGCCCGGGTATCCGCAGGTTCTCGATGCGCTCAAGACCCGCGGCAAGGCGGCTACCTTGCCCTCGCTGCCCGGCGTGCCGCCCGCGACGCTGATAGCCTCCAGGCTGCCGACCGGCGTACCGCTGCTGGTCATCGAAAGCGCAATCTACCAGCGTGGCGGCGGGCCCTATCAGGATCAATCGGGCAAGGACTGGCCTGACAATGACCTGCGCTTCGGCCTGCTTTCGTACATCGGCGCACTGCTGTCCACGCAGGATTCTCCGTTTCCATGGCGGCCCGCCATCGTTCATTGCAACGACTGGCAGGCAGGACTGATACCGGCGTACCTCAATTACAACTATGCCACCCGGCAGCACGCGCGCACGCTGGTGACTATTCACAATCTCGCGTTCCAGGGCATATTTCCGGCGCAGACCGCGAGCCGGATCGGGTTGCCGCCCCAGGCATTCGCCATGGATGGCGTCGAGTACTACGGCAGCATGTCCTTCCTCAAGGGCGGGCTGCAGTTCGCCGACCGTATCACCACGGTGAGCCCGAGCTATGCGGACGAAATTCAGCGCGAGCCGCTAGGCATGGGCCTGCAGGGTTTGCTCGCGCGGCGCAACGACGTGCTTGCAGGGATCCTGAACGGCATCGACACCGATGCGTGGGACCCGGAGACCGATCCTTACATCGAGCGCTACTACAACGCCTCCAGGCTGAGCGCCAAGCAGGACAACAAGCGGGCGTTGCAGGTGCGCGTGGGGCTCGAAGACGCGCCTGAGGTCCCGTTGTTCGGCGTGATTAGCCGGCTCACTGAGCAAAAAGGCCACGACCTGACGGCCGACATGGCCGAAGACCTGGTCCGTCTGCCCGCCCAGTTGGCCGTGCTCGGCAGGGGCGACATTCTGCTGCAACAGCGATTCCGGGCGCTCGCCGTGAAGTTTCCGGGAAAAATTGCGGTGCAGATCGGCTTCGACGAAGGTCTGTCGCACCAGATCGAGGCCGGCGCCGATATTTTCCTGATGCCGTCGCGTTTCGAGCCATCCGGGCTGAACCAGATGTACAGCCAGCGGTATGGCACCCCACCAGTGGTCCATGCCACCGGTGGATTGCGCGATACGGTGGTGGATATGAACCCGGAAACCCTGAAAAAACGGCAGGCAACGGGCTTCGTCTTCGCCCCGCTTGATGCCGCCACACTGTTGCAAACCTGTCTGCGTGCGGTGACCGCGTTCCACGACAAGAAACTCTGGCGGCAGTTGCAGAAGTATGGCATGGCGCAGGACTTCAGCTGGGATGCGCGGGCAAAGCAGTATCTGGAGGTTTACCGGTCGCTGGTGGACGCCTGAGGCTCCGGCCGGCGATTAACTGAATTGATCGGTCTTGATAGGGCTTGCGGCGTTGCTGGAGTAAAATTGACCTACCCCCAATCCGGTTGCCATTCGCAGCCACCGGGCGCAAAAACCACAGCATGGAGGATGTTCAGATGATCGGCGATCGCATTGAAGTCAATATTGCAGGTGGACTGGACATTGCCTTACCGCGGATGGTGCATGTCCGCCAGAAGTTCCAGACAAAAAAACTCGACAGTGTCACCAGGACGGTGGCCGAGCAGTTCAAGCGCCCCGAAGTCCGCGCCAAGGTCAAACCCGGCATGACCATCGCCGTAGGTTGCGGCTCCCGCGGCATCAACAATATCGCGGAATGCGCCAAGGCCGTGGTCGGCGAACTCAAGGCGCTGGGTGCGAAGCCCTTCATTTTTCCGGCCATGGGCAGCCATGGCGGTGCCACCGCCGAGGGACAGCGCGAAGTACTCGAGGGCTATGGCATTACCGAGGAGTTCGTCGGCTGCCCGATCAAGTCGAGCATGGAAGTCGTCGAACTCGGCAAGCTCGACGACGGCATGCCGGTGTACATGGACAAGAACGCCGCTGAGGCCGACGCGGTGGTGATCATCCCGCGGGTCAAGCCGCACACCAACTTCCGCGCACCGATTGAGTCGGGCATCGTCAAGATGCTGACCATCGGCATGGGCAAGATCATCGGCGCCACCACGCTGCACACCTACGGCATGGACATGTTTGGAGAGTTGCTGCCGAAGACCGCAAAGCTCATCATCGCCAAGAAGAACTTCCTGTTCGGGGTGGCTATGGTGGAGAACGCCGCCGATGAAACCGCGATCATCGAGATCGTTCCGTCCGAGCAGACTTTCGAGCGCGAGCCGGTGCTGCTCGCGAAGGCCAAGGAACTGATGCCGCGCCTGCAGTTCGACGAAATCGACGTGCTCGTGGTGGAGAAAATCGGCAAGAACATCTCCGGCTCGGGCATGGACCCCAACATCACCGGCCGCAACTGCCGCACGATCGAGTGGAACATGAAGCCGTACGTGAAGAAGATCGCGGTGCTCGGCCTGACGCCGGAAACACATGGCAACGCCTGCGGCATCGGCGGGGCCGACGTCACCACCATGAAGGTCTACAAGGAACTCGATGTCGCCAAGACCTACGCCAACATCATCACGTCGACTTACCTGGACGGCGGCGCCATCCCGATCATCATGAACACCGACCAGGAAGCGATCCAGCTTGCGGTCAAGACCGTGGTGCGGGTGAAACCCCAGGACACCAGGGTCGTGCGCATCGCCACCACGCTCGAGATCATGGATATCCAGGTTTCCGAGCCGATGCTGCCGTTCATCAAAGCCAATCCCTCTCTGTTCGAAATCGTCGGCAGCCCGGAGGCCTTCAAATTTGATACCAAGGGCAATCTGTATCCGATGCTCGGCAAGCACAAGGAACACGCGACGGCCTGACCAAGCCCCCCGCCCCTCTCCCCAACCCTCTGCTCCGCGCAAGTGTGCCCTTGTCCCGCAAAATATAGAGAGGAGGCCTTGTGACTTTCCATCATGAGGCGGAAGCGAAGAGCAGAGCGCGGCTGACAGACTCCTAAACCCGACAATGCATATTCATCTCGACGCAGTCGGCGGCATGGCAGGCGATATGTTCATCGCCGCCGTGCTCGACGCTTTCCCGGACCTGCGCGACGGCATGCTCTCCGCTATTGCGGCCGCGGGATTGCCTGAGCAGATCCATGTCGGCATTGCCGAGCATCGCGACCATGCGCTGACCGGATTGCGTTTTCGCGTAATCGAGCCGCGCGAGGCCGGGGCACTGGCGGCGGCAGCGCATCATCCGCACACCCGCTTCGGGGAGATCCGTGCGCAACTGCAGGCGTCGGCGTTGGCGTCATCGGTAAAGAAGCACGCGATCGGTATATTCACCGAACTTGCGAAAGTCGAAGCTGAAGTGCATGGCAAGACCGTGGATACGGTGAGCTTCCACGAACTCGGCGAATGGGATTCGATTGCCGATATCGTTGGCGCCGCCTATCTGATCGATTCATTGGCGCCGGTCGCATGGTCGGTCAGTAGTCTTCCCCTCGGTCGCGGTCGCGTGAATACCGCCCATGGTGCCCTGCCGATTCCGACGCCGGCGACTGTCTTGTTGCTCAAGGGTTTCGAGTTCGTTGACGACGGCCTGGAGGGCGAGCGCATTACGCCCACCGGTGCATCCATTCTCAAATACCTGGTCTGCGCACAGGGCGCGGACCGGACGCCGCGCCGCCTGCTGCGCACCGGCGTGGGTTTCGGGACAAAGACCTTTCCCGGCATCAGCAACGTGGTGCGCCTTCTGGTGTTCGAAGATGTACGCGTGGCGCAAGGCGGCGACGAAGTCGCGCAAATCCTGTTCGAAGTGGACGACCAGACGCCCGAGGACCTGGCGATCGCCCTCGACAAGCTGCGCGCGCATCCCGCGGTGCTCGATGTACTGCAGACGCCGACCTTTGGCAAGAAGGGCCGCATCACCATGCGCATCCAGATGCTGGCCGAAATCTCCGGCCTGGAAAGTGTGTTCGATGCCTGCTTCAGCGAAACCACGACCATCGGTGTGCGCTATCAACTCATGCAGCGTCGGAAGCTGGCGCGCGCGAACACCACCGTGGAAGCAGCAGGCCGGCAGGTGCGGGTCAAGGTCAGCGAGCGTCCCGGCCGCAAAACCGCCAAGGTGGAAGCCGACGACCTGCTCAATGTCATTGGCGGCCGCGCGGAGCGCGAGCACCTGAAACGCGAAGCCGAGCAACTGGTGCTGAAGAAGGATCGCAAGTGAGCGGGGTGCTGCAGGAACTCGAACGCCTCACGCAGACTCTGGGCGAGTTCGAAACGCTGGCAGTGGCGGTGAGCGGCGGCGTGGACAGCCTTACCCTGGCGACAGTCGCACATCGCAGCCTGGGCGCTCGCGTGGAGATGTTCCATGCAACGTCGCCGGCCGTACCGCAGGAAGCCACGCAGCGTGTGAGGGACATGGCGGCGCGGGAAGGCTGGAAACTTACCGTGGTGGATGCCGGCGAGTTCGAGGATCCCGACTACCGGAGCAATCCGGTCAATCGCTGTTTTTACTGCAAGACGAATCTCTATGGCGCGCTGGTACCGCGAACCAGCGCGCAAATCGTCGCGGGAACCAATCTCGACGATCTCGGCGAGTACCGGCCGGGACTGAACGCGGCAAGGAACCATGGCGTGCGGCACCCGTTCGTCGATGCCGGCATCGACAAGAAGACAGTGCGCGCAATCGCGCATCATCTCGGACTGGAAGACATTGCCGAACTTCCTTCCGCGCCCTGCCTTTCGAGCCGAATCGAAACCGGTATCCCGATCGATCCCGCGATGCTGCAACTCGTGCATGCGGCGGAACGCCTGGTGGCGAGCGCCTTCGAACCGCGAACCGTGCGCTGCCGGGTACGCGCCAAGGGTGTGGTGATCGAACTGGACGAACAGAAGCTGGCTACGCTCGACAGCGTGGCGCGAAATACAATCGAGGATGGCGTTGGCAGCCTGTTCCGCGACGGCGGCTTCGACTACCCGGTTTCACTCGCGCCCTATCGTACCGGCAGTGCTTTCCTTGTGCGCCTTCAGCGTGACGCTGCTTGACCATATCAAAGGCGTTGACAAAGAGGGCACAGAGGAAAAGAGAGAAAACCAGGAGAAAGTAAAGGGATTCAGAATCAGTGTTCGCAACTATGGTAAGCATGCGGAACCAACTTCTTCTGCCATGTCCTTTCCCAGTCCTTCTCCGTGCCCTCTCCTGTTTTTCCTCTGTGTCCTCTGTGTCAACGATTTAAGGTGTAGATGAGATGACCCTGCACAAAGACGTGATGTTGGATTTTGCCCGCGGTGCCCGCACCGGGCATGACGAAGCGGTGTTGTGCGCATCGAAGTCGGTGCCGCATCTTTCCGTGATCCTCGAACAGGCGCAGGAAAAAGGCCGCCGGATGCTGCTCACGCGGTTGCTGCCGGAGCAATTGGACGGATTGTCCGAAACGCATCGCCTGGCAATCGATTACGAGCCGCTGTCGCGTACCGGTTATTTTGGTGGAACCCACGAACTGAAGACCGAGGTGCAGGTTGCCGTGGTTGCCGCCGGCACATCGGATGTCGCGGTTGCGCGGGAAGCGGCGCGAACCTTGCGTTTCTACGGCGAGCCGTCAGTGGAAATCAACGACGTCGGAGTTGCCGGCCTGTGGCGTTTGCTGGAGCGCATCGAGGAGATCCGTAAGCACAAGGTCGTGATTGCCGTGGCCGGCATGGATGCGGCGCTGCCGACGGTGATTGGCGGACTGGTGTCGAGCATGGTCATCGGCGTGCCGACCTCGGTCGGGTATGGCGTGGCCACCGGTGGTGAGACGGCGTTGCGCGCAATGCTGGCAAGCTGCTCTTCGGGTGTCGTGGTGACGAACATCGACAACGGTTTCGGCGCTGCCTGCGCCGCCCTGCGCGTCCTGCGCACCCAATAAAAAAGCCCGGCGAACCTCGCCGGGCTTTTTTTGCTCCAGCAACGCTTACTTCAGGTCGTTCTTCACCGCATCGAGCGCGGCTTGCGCGCATACGCCGTCCTGCTCGGCAGAAGCGCCGGATACACCAATGGCACCTACGTGCTTCCCGTCCGCGGTAAGGATCGGCAGGCCGCCTTCAAATGTAGCGATGCCCGGAACGAACGCAATGCCCGGGATCTTGGTTGCGATCTCGCCGATCTGCTTGGTCGAAAACGGAAAACCAGCCGATGTGCCGGCCTTCATTTGGGCGATCTCGATGCTCTTCAGGAAGGAGTCATCCTGGCGCAGGAAATACTTGAGACTGCCGCCGTTGTCGACGATGGCGATGTTCATCTTCCAGCCCTCCTGTTTGGCTTTCGCCTCGCAGGCTGCCGCCATTTTCTTGGCGACATCAAGGGTCAGGAACGGGCGTTGCTC
>CAYODB010000189.1:0-7229 GCA_964402495.1 uncultured Bordetella sp. | reverse complement strand
TGCGTGCAGGTGTGCCCCACCGGCATCGACATCCGCAACGGCCTGCAGTACGAATGCATCGGCTGCGCTGCGTGCATCGACGGCTGCAACCAGGTCATGGACAAGGTCGGCTATCCGCGCGGGCTCATCCGCTATTCCAGCGAGAATGCCCTGAAGGAGCACGTATCCCTTGCCGGGATGATGCGCAGGATCCTGCGGCCGCGCGTGCTCCTGTACACAGCCATCCTGTGGTCGACCATCATTGCCGCCGCCATCACCTTGTATCAGCGGGTGCCGGTCAAGGTCGACGTCATTCGCGACCGGGTCGCCAGCGCCCAGGACGATGAGGAGATCGAGAACGTCTACCGCCTCCAGATCATGAACACATCCGAGGTACCGCGGCGCTTCCGGATTACCGCGAGCGGACTGACCGGTCTGGAGATCGAAGGCGACGCCGCGGAAGTGGAAATCGGTCCGGCCACTTCGCGCATGGTCCCCGTAAGGCTGGAGGCTCCGCGCAGGAATGCGAAAAAAGGCGCGAACCCGATCGTGTTCACGGTCCGGACCGTGGGTGACGATGAAGCGATCGTGATAACGGAAAAAGCCAGTTTCATGGTTCAGTGAAGGAGAAACGGAACATGGGCGCGATGACGCATTCCCCCACACCTTGGTACCGGGAGCCCTGGCCGTGGCTGCTCATGATCGGACCCGTCGGCGCAATCATCGCCGGGGCCTTCACGTTCTGGCTCGCGGTGGTGCACGAAGACGGCCTGGTTGCCGACGATTACTACAAGCAGGGCCTTGCCATCAACAAGGTGATCCGCAGAGAGTCGGAAGCCGCAGCGCTGGGACTCCAGGCGCGCGTCCTGTTCGGGGAAGGCCGGGTGCGGCTGCACCTGACCGGCGCCGCCCCACCGAAAGTCATGCTGCAGCTCGTGCACCCCACGCGCGCCGGGCTCGACCGCCTCGCGCAATTGCCGGCGGGCGCCGCGGGATGGTACGAAGGTCCGATGGCGGTGCCCGCCAGTGGACGATGGCACCTGATGATCGAAGACGGTTCCGGAGACTGGCGGCTCACTGGCGAATGGGCTGCTGGCGCCGGGATGAGTTCGATCCTCGACGCGGGCAAGCCGGGCGCGGTGCGCCGATGAATCCTCGCGGCGCGATGTGGATCCTGTGGCCGTCGTTCCTGGCGGCGGGCGCCGCCACCGGAATTTTCTTCACGCTGTTCGATCCGGCCGAACTGGTGGTGTTCGGAGAGCCTGTGGAGCTTGGCCGCACCGCTGTCTATTCGATCGGGTTTTTCGGATTCTGGCTGGTCGCCGGTGCGAGCAGCATGCTGACGTGTTACTTCCAGCGCACGGCTACCGAGATCAATCGCTGACCGTGGGAGCGCGGGCAGCGGCCGCAAGGCTGTCCGAAACGGGAACAGGGCGGATGCGCCTGGATTCGCATCCGCCGTCGTTGGTAACGAAGAGGTAGACATCGCGGCGCACCCTCATCCGGCCACGTAACGTCGAGCCGTTGGACCGTTTCCCGCGGATTGCGATCGGCGCGGGCCTTCTCGCGGCCGTGTTCGCATTTTCCGGGGAATGGCGCTGGCTGGGATTGGCCGGTGTCCTGCCGCTGGCCAGCGGATTGGCCGGGTGGTGTCCGGTCTACGCGTGGCTGACTCTCGACCAGGGCGCCCGGCGACCCTGGACCGTGTAGTCCCCTGGATGTCCCGTATTCCGGACAGCAGCCTTGATGCCCGTCAATGCGGTACCGGCGAACCGGGTCTATGTTGTAGGAGGGCCGGGTTGCAATCGCCGCCGGGGCCTGGTTGCCAGCGATCGCCGCGCGCTTCGCGTCCGTCGGCTGGAACCCTTGCAGAGGAGAGACCAGATGAAGACATTGACGATTTCGATAGCCTTAGGGTGTTTGCTTGCAATGCCGTTGGCCCAGGCTGCGGATGAGGAGGATCACACGGCTCACCATCCAGCCGGGGACCAGGTGCCGGGTGTGTCAGAGCCCGATGAAGGGGGCGCGGGCACCCCGCGAGGCGCCATGCAGGAGAGGATGAAGAAAATGCGGGAGCAGATGGAGAAAATCCGTTCCACGAGTGATCCCGAGGAGCGCAAGAAGCTGATGCAAGACCATATGCAATCCATGATGGAGAACATGCGGCACATGGATGCGCCGGGCGCGGACGGCGGAAAAGCCCGGGAGCACAAGGCGATGGGCGATTGCAAGGAGGGCGCGGAGGGAGCAAAACAGAAAGAGGGCATGATGAAAGGCGGCATGATGATGAAACAGCACAAGGTGCAGGCGCGCCTGGACATGCTGCAGCAGATGATGGAACAAATGCTGGAACACGAGCGTGCCGAGCAGGAAATGGAGTCCGGTCGTTGACAGCGGATCACGGCGGCGGGTGGAGTGGACACCACAGGGCGGATGAGCGGAGGGGGCCTCCGCCCGCCGATTGCGGGAGCGGGACGAGTTGCAACTGACATTCCTGGGTGCCACCGGCACCGTGACTGGATCAAAAACACTGGTTTCCGCCGGCGGGTGCAACGTGCTGGTGGATTGTGGCCTGTTCCAGGGGCTCAAGCAGCTTCGCCTGAAAAACCGGGAGCCGCTGCCAGTCGATCCGGCTTCGATCGATGCGGTGGTCCTGACCCACGCGCACATCGACCACAGCGGCTACCTGCCGCTGCTGGTGCGCAACGGATTCGCCGGCAAGGTGTATTGCAGCGCGGCCACGCGGGACCTGTGCGCCATCCTGCTTCCGGACGCCGGGCACATCCAGGAAGAGGAGGCCGAGTACGCCAACCGCGCCGGCTTTTCCAAACACAAACCCGCCCTGCCGCTCTACACCCAGGAAGATGCGGAGCGCTGCCTGTCCCGCCTCGTGACGGTTCCCTTCGAAGCTGATGTCGACCTGGGCGACGGGATTGTCCTGCGTCTCATGCCGGCGGGCCATATTCTCGGCGCAGCGATCGTCGAGCTGAGGATTGCCGGCCGTCGCCTGGTGTTTTCCGGAGACCTCGGGCGCCTGCGCGATCCGGTCATGCGCCCGCCCGCTGCGGTGAAGTATGCGGACTACCTGGTTGTCGAATCCACGTACGGCGACCGCCGCCATGATCCTGCTGATCCGCGCATCCGGCTGGGAGAAATCATCAGCCGCACAGCGGCCCGGGGTGGCGTGACCATCATTCCCACGTTCGCGGTGGGAAGGGCGCAGGAGCTGATGTACTACATCCACGCGCTGAAGTCGGCACATTCGATTCCCGACATCCCGGTCTATCTCAACAGTCCGATGGCGGTCGATGCCACGCGCATCTTTCGCGAGCATGCTTCGGAGCACCGGCTCTCCCCCGGACAATGCGACGCGATATTCCAGGGAGTCCGCGTGGTCAACTCGGTGCAGGAATCCAAGCGCCTGAACACCATGAGCGGTCCGATGATCATCCTGGCTGCCAGCGGCATGGCGACCGGAGGCAGGGTGGTCCACCATCTCAAGGCCTTCGCCTCGAACCCCGCGAACACGATCCTGTTCGCCGGCTTTCAGGCAGCCGGGACGCGTGGCGCTGCAATGCTGGCCGGCGCGGAAAGCGTGAAAATCCACGGCCAGTACGTTCCGGTGCGCGCAGAGGTCGAGGTTCTATCGAACCTTTCGGCACACGCTGACTACGAAGAGATCCTGGCGTGGCTCGACCACTTCGATCCCCCGCCGGTCCAGACCTTCATCACGCATGGCGAACCGGTCAGCGCGGATGCGTTGCGACACCGGATCGAGGAGCGCAAGCGCTGGCGCTGCAAGGTTCCCGATTACCGGGAACAGGTCGACCTGGGATGAAGGCACCGGCCGGATCACGGACGTACCGGCAGGCACCCACGTGGTGCCGGGGAAGCAGTGCGCGGCACCATCATCATGATCTCCAGCCTTAGCGCGGTCGCGGATATTTTTGAAATTCTGGCGGACGCCGTGATCGTGGTCGATGAAGCCGGCCGGATTGCCTACGCCAATGGCGCCGTGCAGCGGGTGCTGGGCTACGCGCCGGCCGAACTGACCGGGCGGCCGCTCGACGCTCTCGTTCCCGAAGAATACCGCGTCCCGCATCGACTTCACATGCAAGCGTTCCGGGAGCAGGGACGGCCCCGCGCAATGGGCCAGCGGCCGGTTCTCTATGCGCTGGCAAAATCGGGCAGGGAGGTCCCCGTATCGATTGCCATCTCCAATCTCGGTCGCCGTGGTCCGTGATGCTTCGGTGGTTCGCGACCGACTGACCGAGGCCATCGCCCAGGCGGAGTCGGATTCGCTGACGGGAATCGGCAATCGCCTGTACCTGTCGCGCCGCATCCGCAAATCGCTGGCTTCGGGCCGGCCCTTCGGACTGCTGTTCCTCGACCTGCGTTACTTCAAGCGGGTCAACGACGAGCATGGCCACAAGGTTGGCGACGAACTCCTGCGACTGGTGGCGAGGCGCATTCAGTCCCTGGTGCGTGCCGAGGATGCCGCGGTAAGACTGGGCGGGGATGAGTTCGTGATATTTTTCGACCGGATTTCGGAATCGGAGCCGCTGGCGATGCGCGCGGCGGCGATTGTGGCGAGCATCGAGAAGCCTTTCCTGATCGGCGATACCAGCGGGACGATCGGCGTCAGCATTGGCGGCGCGATCCATCCGCGCGATGGCGGTTCCGAGGAGGCCTTGATCGCCGCGGCGGATCGCAACATGTACCGTGCGCGACACGCCGGAGCGGCGTATTGCGGCGACCCGTGAGCCGCGGTGGCGGTGCGCCGGCAGGTCCTCGCCGAATTCCATGCGTGCCTGATCGTCCTATTTTCCCTTGCGGCCCGGCGATTGCAATTTCTCCAGCTACTTTGTCCGTTTGGCTTCGTCCTTCGTCTCGACCATGCCGATCAGGCTTTCCCTGACTGGGCCGATCCCACAGAAGCCCAGGATATTGCGCTCCTGGCTTTTCAGACTGTGGGCACGAAAGTACCAGCGCTAGACCAACGCCGGCATACCCATCGTGACGACGATGCGCGCGGATTTTCCCTCGAGGGATTTTTCCACGCCTTGCCCGGAGCAGGCCTGCGCCTGGCGTATTGCCACCGCACCGGTGCCCCGGTTTCCCAGGCCTCCTTGCTGCGCAGGACGGGAAATCCAGCTCTGCCACTTCGATCCGTCGGACTTCATGGCCGCCGGCTTGCGCGCCTTTGCTGCAGGCGTCCGCCAGCGAGTGGCCGAAATGGCCGCCGCCGGCGTCCGGATGGCCCTGGATGATCGCGATACGCCTTGACGTCATCGAAGTAATCCTTTCCTGCCGGCGGGCAGTCGGTCTGTTGAGGACACGATATGCATCTTTCAGGCCGAACCGATTGACCTGTATCAATCGCCAGTTTGCGGTTTTGTGATCCAATGGATCCTGCGGGGCGAAACGTTCCAGGTGTTCGAATCGTCAGCGCGATGAAAGATCGGAAAATACCGGAGGCATCCATGAAAAAAATTCTCGTGCCGGTCGACGGATCGAACGATTCCCTGCAGGCCGTGCGCGAGGCGATCCGTCTGCGCAATGCGCCCGGGGCGGCCGAGGTCCACCTGTTGAACGTGCAGCCGCGCATATTCGCCGAAGAGACCATGATCGGCCTTCCGGCGGAACAGATCGACAGCTACTACTACGAGCATGGCGGCCGAGCGCTGGCACCGGCAGAGGCGCTGCTCAAGGAAGCAGGACTGCCGTTCGCTTCCCACCGTGTCGTCGGCCCGGTCGTACAATCGATCCTCGACAAGCAGCGCGAACTCGATTGCGATTCGATCCTGATGAGCACCCAGGGCCATGGCCGCATCGCGGGCGCGTTGCTTGGTTCGGTATCCGCAAAGGTGCTGCAGCTCGCGCCGGTTCCGGTGACGCTCGTCAAGGCTCCCGCCGGCCCCGATTTCACGGGACGCCTCGGCGCCACGTAACGGCAAGGCGGCCGGGTGCCGCCGTCATTTGCGCTTTTCGTGACCCGGCACGCCTGCCGATGGCGCACCGCCCGCGGGACATCTTCGGCCGCCCTCCCACATCTTGCGGCGTCCCGCCCGCGTGCCGGAGTGGTCCCGTGCCTTGTCCTCCCTTGACATTGGTCAATACGCGGCAAGCCGCGGCGGCGATACTTCACACACCAAGAAAGGATTGCAGTGATGCGTCGCCGCGCTTCCGCCAGCAGCGGGTTTCTAAAAACCAACGGAGGGGATCGCAATGTTCAAGCACATACTTGTTGCCACCGACGGGTCCAGGCTGTCCGACAAGGCCGTCGATATGGCAATCAGGCTCGCCGCAAAACTCGGCGCCAGGCTGACCGGTTTCCATGTGACCGAAGATTATCCGGTGACCGCGTTTCCCGAGTACGCGATTGCCTACGCCGGACTCACGATGGAGGACTGGAACGCTGGACAGGAAAAGCGCGCGCGGCGAATCCTCGACAGGGTCGCGGCCAGGGCCGGCAAAGCCGGCGTTGCCTGCGATACGGCATTCAGGCTCGCCGTGCATCCCTACGAGGCCATCGTCGAGCAAGCCAGGAAGCGACGCTGCGACCTGATCGTCATGGCATCGCACGGGCGCCGCGGCCTCCAGGGCCTGGTGCTGGGCAGCGAGACCAACAAGGTCCTCACCCACGGCAAAGTGCCCGTGCTTGTCTGCAGGTAAGGTGCGCGCCATGGTTGCCATGCATGCTTCGATGCGGATGGCGGATATCCGGCTCGGCGGACAGCCTGCCGGCGGAGCAGCGAAGCGACACGACAGACACGCGCGGAGACGGAGGACGCATCATGACAACTGCAGCTTCAGGCAGGAAAGGCGCTGGCCGGACGCGCATCCTTCGAGCGCAGCCGGCGCGCAAACGTACACCGGCAGCCGCGAGGCCGAAGACCGGCAAGACAAAAGACTCGCGCAACGCCTTCAGTGACCAGGAATGGCATGACATGGTCGCCACTGCGGCCTACTACCGGGCCGAGGCGCGCGGATTCGACGATGTCTCGGCGGAAGACAACTGGTACCAGGCGGAAGCCGAGTTGCGGGATCGCATCAGTCCGGGCGACGCCTCCGTGGAGGCGGATTCCGATCGCGGTGGCGTTGCCGTCGACATCGAAACGACGGGAGAGTAAGTCGGAAGCGCGAGTCGTGCGGTAAGAGCGGTTTCGGGGGCCGCGTCCAGTTCCCTCCAAAGGGTGGTTTCCTTGGCCCGGCGCCGAAAGCGCCGGGCTTTTCTTCGACCCAATATT
>CAYODB010000188.1:0-7327 GCA_964402495.1 uncultured Bordetella sp. | reverse complement strand
CCCTAGCCCCTAGCCCCTAGCCTAGCCCCTAGCGCAGTGTTGCGAGAAATTTCACGAGCAACGCATTGACGCGCTCAACGCGTTCCTGCTGTATCCAGTGTCCCGCACCTTCGATGATTTCGCAGATGCGCAGGTCGTCGACCCAGCGTTTCATGTTTTCCACCAGGTCGACGTTGGGCACGAAGCGCAGCACGCCGTCGCGACTGCCGGCTATGAAGCAGGCGGGGCGCGTTATGCGCGCGCCGTTGAGTGCCGGGAGTTGCTCCCAGTCGCGCTGCTGATTGCGATAGCGGTTCAGCGGACCGCGGAATCCGCTGCCCTCGAATTCCGAAATGTAGTAGTCGAGGTCCTCGGCGGTGAGCCAGGCGGGAAAGACGTCCGGGTCGGGCAGGCTGTCGAGCATGCGCGCATCGGGCGACTTGTCGATGCGGAACATTCCTTTTGCGATATCGCCCGAGCCGCCGTAGTAGATTTTCCTGAGAGACGTGCGGATGTCCGCCTCGAATTCCGCTTCGGCAACGCCCGGTTCCTGGAAATAGATCTGATAGAAAAAGCGGTCCGCGTAGATCAGGCGCCAGAGCTCGATGGAAGAAACCTTGCCGCGCGGCGAATAAGGCACGCTCAGTGCAGCCACCGCCCGGATGCGGTCGGGATGCAGCGCCGTCGTATTCCACACCACCGGCGCACCCCAGTCATGGCCGATCAGCACCGCCTGCTTCTCGCCGAAATGATCGATGAGGCCGAGCACGTCGCCGATCAGGCTGGCCATGTCGTAGGCTTCGACCGCCGCCGGTTTGTCGCTGCCGCCGTAGCCGCGCACGTCCGGAACGACGACCCGATAGCCCGCATCGCGGATCGAGGCGATCTGGTGGCGCCAGGAATACCAGGATTCCGGCCAGCCATGCACCAGGATCGCCAGCGGACCTTCGCCTTCGACGGCGCATCGCAGCCGGATGCCGTTGGTGGCAATCAGTTCGAAGCGGGGAAGCGATGGCATCTTGTTTCCAGGCACCGGGGATTCGAATTGCGGGTGGGGTTGCGGCCGTTCAGGATGCTGCTACTTCCAGAGGACTTCCTTATCGCGCGCGGCCGCACGGGTGAGCAGGTCGATAAGCGGAAAAGCGCGCTGACGCAACGACACCTGCGCTTCGGTTTCGGCCCCGGATTCTCCGCCCGCTGGGTTGCTGATCGCCGGGTTTCCTTCATGAACGCTCTTTTCAACGATGCCCTTGAGCCGCGCGAGTGCGCCGGGTATGTCGGCGGGAAGAATCGCACCGGGCACGGTGCCGCTGTGGCCCATGGCCTTGAGGAGCTGGACCGCAATCCCGCCGTCCATGGTGAAGGTGCCGGCTTCGCTGTCGAATTTTATGAGCATGGGTGAGTAAATCCAGGGCAAAGGTAATGGATGAGGGCTGGCAGGGCAATCTGCGCTTTCCGCTTGTCAGGCACGCCCGGGTCGTGAAGGTTTTGTCCGCTATGGAGCGTTGGGTCCTGATGTCCTTTCCTTCGCATAAGCATTAACAATTAGTAGGTTGGGTGTGGATTGTAGTGTAAATTGCACGGGTAATTCTGGATCAGATATCTGTCAGGGAGCCTATTCTGGAGGAGTTTCTGCAGGCCATTGAAACGTTTCTGGAAACTGCTCGTGCCGCAATGGGCGATATTCCGGGGGTGTTCCATTCGCTGTTCGGCGAAGATCTCCGCGGGCCGATTGCCGGTGCCGCCATCGGCGCTCTGGTCGCCTTGAGCGTCGGCCGCCTGCGATATCGCCGGAAGCGCGAGGAACTCGCTTCCGTTCCCAGGGACGTTGCCAACCCGGTCCACCTGCCGGCGGCGAATCTCTCCGAAGAACAGTATCACCACCTGTTCGAAAGCAATCCGGTGGCCACGCTCGTCTGCGATACGCGCAAGTGGCGATGCCTCGAAGCCAACGCCGCCGCGCTCGCAGAGTATGGTTACAACCGGGAAGAGATCCTCAAGCTGACGCTCACTGAACTGGGACTCGCCGATGACGCCGAACGCCTCGCCAATACGATGCTGCAACTTGGCGCGACTGCAACGGATGCCGGTACCTGGATCCAGCAGAGGAAGGACGGCTCGACGTTCGACGCCGAACTGTCCACGTTCCGCGCGCAGTTCGCCCGGCAGCAGGCGCGCATCGTCTGCGTGCGCGACGTTACCCGGCGCATTCGCATGGAGCAGGTGCTGTGGCGGGACGTCGAGCGCTACGGGCTGGTCGCCAAAGCGACTTCGGACGCGCTGCTCGACTGGGACCTGAAGACGGATACGGTCTGGTGCAGCGAAAACACCCAGCGGCTGCTCGGTGAACGCAAGGACGACGCGCCGTACACCATGGAGTCGTGGTTCGAGCAGATCCATACCGACGATCGTGCCCGGGTGCAGCAGCACCTGCTCGATGCGACCAAATCCAGCGACGAACGCTGGCGGGACGAGTTCCGTGTAACGGGTGGCGACGGAAATGTCATCCACATTTATGCCCGGGGACACATAACCCGCGGCGACGACCAGCGCGCGAAGCGCGTCACCATCGTGCTCCAGGACATTACCGTGCGCAAGCAAGCCGAAGAGCGCACGCGTTTCCTGGCCGACCACGACGAACTGACCGGCCTTCCCAACCGCAACCTGTTCAAGCAGGCGCTCAACCAGGCCTTGCAGCGCGCCGAGCGCAGCAACAAGATGCTGTCCATCCTGTTCTTCGACCTCGACCGCTTCAAGAACATCAACGACAGCCTGGGCCACGACGCGGGCGACGAAGTGCTGCGCACGGTCGCCGAGCGCCTCAACAGTTGCGTGCGCAAGATCGACGTGGTGGCGCGTTTCGGCGGCGATGAGTTCGCGGTGCTGACTGAAGGCCTCACCGCCGAGGACCAGGCCGGCACGGTGGCGCGCAAGATCCTCGACGCCTTGTCCAAACCGATGCTGATCTCCGGTCGCGAGTATCGTCCCGCCGCCAGCATCGGCATCAGTACCTACCCGACCGATGGCCGTGATGCGCAATCGCTGCAGAAGCATGCGGACATCGCCATGTACCGGGCCAAGGAAGAAGGCCGCAGTACCTTCCAGTTTTATTCCGAACAACTCAACACGCATTCCCTGCAGCGCCTGGAGTTCGAATCGAATCTCAACAACGCGCTGAACAACCGGGAGTTCGTCCTGCACTACCAGCCGAAGATGGACGTGAAGACCGGGGCGGTGACCAGCATGGAGGCACTGATCCGCTGGGTGAGTCCGCAGTTCGGTTTCGTTCCCCCGGGGCAGTTCATTTCCATCGCGGAAGAAACCGGCCTGATCCTGCCGCTGGGTCGATGGGTCGCGCAGACCGCCTGCGTGCAGAACAGCGCCTGGCAGAAAGGCGGACTGCCCGCGCTGCGGGTTGCGATCAACATCTCCGCCCGCCAGATGGCGGACAAGGGCCTGGTGGACTTCATCTCCGAGACGGTGCGCAAGAGCGGGCTGACTCCGGCATCACTGGAACTGGAAATCACGGAAAGCGCCGTGATGAGCAACCAGGACTACGCGGCGAAGGTCCTGAACCAGTTCAAGGACATGGGCTTCCACCTGACGATGGACGATTTCGGTACGGGGTATTCGTCCCTGGCTTACCTGAAGCGTTTCCCCTTCGATACCGTAAAGGTCGACCAGTCCTTCGTGCGCGGCATACCGGAAAACAGCGACGATTGCGCAATCGTGGAAGCGATCATTGCGATGGCCCACAGCCTGCACCTGAAAGTGGTGGCCGAAGGCGTGGAAACCCGCGAACAGCTCGATTTCCTGCGCAAACTGGACTGCGACCAGATCCAGGGTTACTACTTCAGCAAACCGATTCCCTCCAATGAAGTCGTGATGCTGTTGTTCAAGATCATGAAGGGTGGCGGCAAGGACATGCCGGCCGCTGCGGGAGGCGTCGAGAAAACGCAGAAGAATTCGCTGCCGGCAATCGGGGAGAAGGATTCTCCACGGGCGGAGGCGCCGGCCACCGAACCGCAGAAACCTGCGTTGCAGGAAGATGCCGCCAGGAATCAGGAGGCCTCGCCGGCGCCAGTCGGTAAAGAGCCGGCTTTCGACATGCTGAATTTCAAGATCGAATTGCCGCCTGACGTTGCGACGCAAGTCAAACCGGTCGAAGCGCCCGCAGCACCCGCAGCGCCCGCAGCACCCGCAGCGCCCGCAGCGCCCGAAGCGAAAGAGGCATGAGTTGAAGGCCCGCAGCAGGAATCCCATCAACGCAAAGCATCCCCTCTAATTTCCACTTCCCAACCATGCAGAAGGCAGTCGAGGCGGGTACCCGGCAGGACAATGCGCTGGGCCTGCTGAATACCGTATTCGGCTACCCCGCGTTTCGCGGGGCCCAGCAGGAGATCATTGCGCACGTCGTCGCCGGTGGCGATGCCCTGGTCCTGATGCCCACGGGCGGCGGCAAATCGCTGTGCTACCAGTTGCCGGCACTGCTGCGCGAGGGCACGGCACTGGTGATTTCGCCGCTGATCGCGTTGATGCAGGATCAGGTGGCGGCACTGACGCAACTCGGCGTGCGCGCGGCGTTTCTCAATTCCACCCTGGATGGCCGTGAAGTCGCCGCGGCCGAGCGTGCGCTGCGGGACGGTGCGCTGGACCTGCTCTATGTCGCGCCCGAGCGACTGGTCATGCCGCGCATGCTGGACCTGCTGGAACAATCCCGGATCGCGCTGTTCGCCATCGACGAAGCCCACTGCGTTTCGCAATGGGGACATGACTTTCGCCCGGAATACCTGCAGCTTTCGGTGCTGCACCAGCGTTTCCCTGCCGTCCCGCGCATCGCCCTGACGGCCACTGCCGACACGCAGACACGCGCCGAGATCATGCGCCGGCTGGCGCTGGATGATGCGCGCGTGTTCGTTTCGAGTTTCGACCGGCCGAACATCCGTTATGCCATCGTCGACAAGCAGGACCCGCGGCAGCAGTTGCTGCGTTTCATCCGCGAGGGCCATGCCGGAGAGGCCGGCATCGTCTACTGCCTGTCGCGCAAGAAAGTGGACGAAACCGCGGCGTGGCTGGCGACGCAAGGCGTGTCCGCCCTGCCTTATCACGCCGGAATGGATGCGGCGGCGCGCGCCGACCACCAGGCGCGGTTCCAGCGCGAGGCGGGCATCGTTATGGTCGCCACGATCGCGTTCGGCATGGGCATCGACAAGCCCGATGTGCGGTTTGTCGCGCATCTCGATCTGCCCAAGAGCATGGAAGGCTACTACCAGGAAACGGGGCGAGCCGGCCGCGACGGGCTACCGGCCGACGCATGGATGGCTTACGGACTCGGCGACGTCGTCCAGCAGCGCCGCATGATCGAGCAGTCCGAAGGCAGCGAGGAATACCGCCGGGTATCGTTTGCCAAGCTGGAAGCGTTGCTGGGGTTGTGCGAGACCGCCGGTTGCCGCCGGGTGCGCCTGCTCGACTATTTCGGCGAGCAAAGCATGCCTTGCGGAAACTGCGATACGTGCCTGGAACCTCCGCAGACATGGGATGCCACCGATGCCGCACGAAAAGGCCTGTCGTGCATTTTTCGCACTGGCCAGCGGTTCGGTTCCCGTCATTTGATCGACGTCCTGCGCGGCCAGCCGACCGAGCGGGTCAGTCAATGGGGCCACGCTGCATTGAGCGTATTCGGAATCGGCGCCGATCTCGACGAAGCGGCATGGCGCGACGTGTTCCGGCAACTGGTGACGCTGGGTTTTGCACAGCCTGATCATGCCGCTTACGGTGCGTTGCGCCTGACCGAAGCCAGCCGTCCGGTCCTGAAGGGTGAGCAGAGCGTCGCCATGCGGCGGCTCGTCGCGCGAAAAAGCAAGACCCCGGCGGTGCGGCGCAAGACGGATGCCGCTGGCCTGCCCGCGGAGGATGCACCGCTGCTGGAGCGACTCAGGGCATGGCGCGGCGAACAGGCGCGCGAACAATCGGTTCCGGCCTACGTGATCTTTCACGACGCCACCCTGGTGGCGATAGCAGCCGCGCACCCCACCCGCCTGGAGGATCTGTCCTCGATCCACGGCATCGGCGCCAGGAAACTCGAACGCTACGGGCCGCAGTTGCTGGCGCTGTTGCATGCTTGACGATTCCCGGCCGCTTTCGCAACCTTCCTCCAGGACCGATCTTTTTGTCACCTTCACGCTGCTCGCGCTGCAGGGCTTCGGCGGCGTGCTCGCCATCGCCCAGCGCGTCTTGTGTGAACAGAAGCGCTGGCTGAGCCGCGAGCAGTTCGTTGAAATCCTGGCGGTCGGCCAGGTCCTGCCCGGTCCCAACATCTGCAACGTGGCGCTGATGATCGGCGACCGCTTCTTCGGCTGGCGTGGGGCGTTCGCCGCGCTGGCGGGAATGATGGCGGTGCCTGCCGTGATCGTGCTGCTGATCACGATGATCTACGCGGAATTTGCCGCCGTTCCTGCGGTCGCCGGTGCGCTCAAGGGAATGGGCGCGGTCTCGGCGGGATTGATCGTGGGCACGGCGCTCAAGCTGACAGGCGCCTTGCGCAGCAACCCGATGGGAATTCCGGTCTGCGTCATCCTGGGCGTGGTCATGTTTTCGGCGGTCGCACTGCTGCGCTTGCCACTGGCCTGGGCGCTCCTGGGCGTGGGGATTCTGGCTTGCGTGTTCGCATGGACCCGGCTGGTCACGCGGAACGCGGACGGCGGGCCGCCATGATTGCGTCGTTGCTTTCCAGCGAACTGGTGGCACTTTTCGGACACTTCCTGATCCTGTCTCTGCTCGCGGTTGGCGGTGCCATCACGGTGGCGCCGGACATGCACCGCGTGCTCGTGGGCGAAATGGGCCTGCTTACCGATGCGCAGTTCAACGCTTCGATCGCCATTGCCCAGGCCGCACCCGGACCGAACGTGTTGTTCGTCGCCGTCATGGGTTACCAGGCCGCCGGCCTGGCAGGCGCTGCGGCGACCATGGCAGGCATCATGCTGCCTTCGACCACCCTGGCGCTCGCGGCCGCGCGCTGGAGCCACGCGCGGCGCGACTGGCGTGCGGTGCGGGCTTTCAAGGCGGGGATGGCGCCGCTGGTGATTGCGCTGATGTTCGCCACCGGCTGGATCCTGACCGCGCAAACCCCCGGCTGGCGCCACGTTCTGCTGACGATTGCCGCCGCCCTGCTGGCCTGGCGCACGCGGATCCATTTGTTGTGGATGATAGGAGCGGGGGCGGTAATCGGGGGGATGGGGTGGCTGTAGGAAGGCGCGAGGCACTAGGCTCTAGGCACGAGGCAGGAAAAGCAATTAATCTGAAGCATTGAAACCCTGGCGCCTGGGGCCTCGTGCCTCGCGCCTAAATT
>CAYODB010000187.1:0-7382 GCA_964402495.1 uncultured Bordetella sp. | reverse complement strand
CCTCACCGGCCGCATCGTCGACATCATCGCCCCCATCGGCAAGGGCCAGCGCGGACTGCTGGTCTCCAGCCCGAAGAGCGGCAAGACGGTGATGCTGCAGCACATCGCCCATTCCATCGCGGCGAACTTTCCCGACGTCTACCTCATCGTCCTGCTGATCGACGAGCGCCCCGAGGAAGTGACCGACATGCAGCGCTCGGTGAAGGGCGAAGTCGTGTCCTCCACGTTCGATGAGCCGGCCACCCGCCACGTGCAGGTCGCCGAGATGGTCCTGGAAAAAGCCAAGCGCCTGGTCGAACACAAGAAGCACGTCGTCATCCTGCTCGATTCGATCACGCGTCTGGCCCGCGCCTACAACACCGTGGTGCCGGCGTCCGGCAAAGTGCTGACCGGCGGTGTCGACGCCAATGCCCTGCAGCGGCCGAAGCGCTTTTTCGGTGCGGCGCGCAACATCGAAGAAGGCGGCTCGCTCACCATCATCGCCACCGCGCTGATCGATACCGGCTCGCGCATGGACGATGTGATCTATGAAGAATTCAAGGGCACCGGCAACATGGAAATCCACCTCGACCGGCGCATGGCCGAGAAGCGGATCTATCCCTCGATCAACGTCAACCGCTCCGGCACCCGCCGCGAAGAGTTGCTGATCGAGAAAGAGATCCTGCAGAAGATCTGGGTGCTGCGGAAACTGCTTTATCCCATGGACGAGTTGGAAGCAACCGAATTCCTCGTCGATAAACTCCGCGGTACCAAGAACAATGCCGATTTCTTTGACTCCATGAGGCGCGGCTAGAGTCGGCACGTAGTCGATATCGCGAGCACTCCGAAGGAAATCGGCAGGCGCGCTGCCCGCAAACGGGTGGCCCCGCCACTAACCAGTCCGTGCGCGTTCCCATGGACGATCTGGAAGCGACCGAGCTCCTCCCCTAAAGGCTTGAATAAGCGGGTCTTGTCCCCACCTGGCCACTATCAACCAGCCACCATCCACTGCCTTTCCGGGGTTGCCAATCCCCGGATTCCTGTGGATAATCCGTCCCCTTACAGGAAGCGCAAACCCCGCTTCCGCCAGAAAGGACAGAAAATGAAAAACGAGATCCATCCCGAGTACCAGAACGTCAACGTAACCTGCAGTTGCGGAAACAAGTTCACCACCCGCTCCACGCTGGGCAAGCCGCTGAACGTGGAAGTCTGCTCTGCCTGCCACCCGTTCTACACCGGCAAGCAGAAGATCATGGACACCGCCGGCCGCGTCGAGAAGTTCCGCCAAAAGTACACCAAGGGCGCGAAGACGGCAGCCAAGCCCGCCGCCTGACGCTAACAGCCGCACCCCTGACAAAAGGCAGCGAGAGCTGCCTTTTGCATTCTGAGCCCCCCCCGATTCGAGTTGCAGCCACGGCGCCGGGCTTAGAATATGTGCAATAAACTAGGATGCCTCCCGCGAGGGAATCGAAGGGCATCCGCGCGAGTCCAACAGCCAACACCCATGCTGCGCCCTGCACATCTACTGCGCCACGAGAAGCTCGCCTCGGCGATTACCGCCCATCCGGTTCGACTTACCATCCTGATTTGCCTCGCCTGGATCCTCCCGGGACTGGCCGGGCATGACCCCTGGAAACCCGACGAAGCCCAGATTTTCGGAGTCGTCTACCACCTGCTGCAAAGCCACGACTGGGTCGTACCCATGCTTGCGGGCGAGCCTTACCTGGAAAAGCCGCCGCTGGTTTACCTGAGTTCGGCGTTCTTCGGCGTGCTGCTGTCGCCGTTCATGCCACTGCACGATGCAGCCCGCATGGTCATCGGCGCGTATATGGCGCTGACCTTCCTGTTCATCGGCCTGGCTGCGAAAGAACTCTACGGATCGGGCAGGAGCTGGATCTCCCCGCTCATGCTGCTAGGCTGCGGCGGATTGCTGTTGCGCGCGCACCAGCTGGTCACCGACGTGGGCCTGTTGTGCGGCATGGCGATGGCATTCTATGCGCTTGCTATTGCGGCGCGGCGACCGCTGCTGGCTGGATTCTGGCTGGGCACCGGCCTGGGGGTGATGCTCTATTCCACCGGCCTGGTAGAACCGCTGATGGTAGTGCTCGTCGTGATCATCCTGCCGATCGCTTCGCCGCACTGGCGTACCCGCCAGTACGCCCTAACGTTACTTGTCGCGTTCGCGGTAATGCTGCCGTGGGCGCTCGCATGGCCGATGGCGCTGCATTCGCGTTCGCCGGAATTGTTCGCAGAATGGTTCTGGACGCAAAACCTGCTGCGCCTTAAAGGCATGTTTTCCATCGGGCCGGAGGACGAAACCTTCTATCACCTGCGTAACCTGCCCTGGTTCGCCTGGCCCGCGCTCCCCTTTGCCCTGTGGTCGCTGTGGTCCGAGGGACGCGCCGGCCTGAGAAAACCCGGCATCGTACTGCCGCTGGCCGCCTTCATCGTCTTTTTACTGTTTATAAGCGCGCTGGGTGAAGGCCGTGAAATTTACGGCCTGCCGCTGCTGCTGCCGCTGTCTCTGCTCGCCACCATGAGCCTGGAAAAGCTGCCGCGCGGCGCCTTGAATGCCTACTACTGGTTCGCGATCATGCTGTTCACGTTTTTTACGCTGGTAGGCTGGTTCTACTGGATGGCCATCGATTTCGGGGTGCCGACCCGGTTGTGGAAGCACATGATGAAGCTGCAGCCGGACTATTTTTCAGGCGCGCATCCGCTCGCTGTCATCGTCGCGGTACTGATCACCGCTGCCTGCTTCGTGCTGCTGTTCAATATCAAGCGCTCCGCTGAGCGGCCGGTGGCGATCTGGGCGGCCGGGGTCACCACCATCTGGGCGTTGATCGGCCTGCTTCTGGTGAACTATATCGACACGGGCAAAACCTACAGGACAATGGTGGCGCAACTCACCGCCGCGCTGCCGCAGAAACACGGCTGCATCTACAGCCAGTCGCTGGGCGAACCGCAGCGCGCGATGCTCTACTACTTCGGCAATATCACCACGGAACGTCTTGAGAAAAACGGCCCGCGGCCCGATTGCGACCTGCTGATAACCCAGGACAACTGGAAGACTCCCGGCGAACTCGGCCCGCCCTGGAAAATGGTGTGGCAGGGCCGGCGCCCCGGGGACAAGCAGGAACGCTTTCGCCTCTACCGGCAGATTCCCGAGGTCGGGAAATGAGCGATTCCCTGCGCAGGTTCTTGCTGGAGAGCACCCCCGTTCGCGGCGAGATCGTGCACCTCGATGCAACCTGGCGTGCAGTGCTGGAACGGCGCGAGTACCCCGCGCCCCTGGAAAAGCTGCTCGGCGAGATGATGGCTGCTGCCGCACTGCTGTCCGCCACTCTGAAGTTCGAAGGTTCGCTGATCATGCAGATGCAGGGCAGCGGGCCCGTGCAACTGCTGGTCGTCGAAGCCACCAGCCAGCACACGCTGCGCGCCACCGCGAAATGGGAAGGCGATCTGCCGGCCGGCAATGTGAAGGCTCTGCTGGGAAGCGGCCGCTTCGTCATTTCCATTGTGCCCGAGAGCGGCAAGCAGACCTACCAGGGCATCGTCGCCATGGAAGGCGACAGCATCGCGGAAGTCCTCGAGCATTACATGGCGCAATCCGAGCAGCTCGAAACGCGGCTGTGGCTTGCGTCGGACTCGACACAGGCAGGGGGCCTGTTGCTGCAAAAGCTGCCCGCAGCGCCGACGACGGATGCCGATGCGTGGAATCGCGCCATCCAGCTTGGCGGTACCATCAGTTCGGAAGAACTGCTTTCTCTGCCGGCAACGGAGATCATCCGAAGGCTGTACCATCAGGAGGACGTGCGCGTGTTTGAATCCCGCCCGGTTGCATTCCGCTGCTCCTGCTCCCGCGAGCGCGTCACCTCGATGCTGCGCATGCTCGGCCACGACGAAGTCCGGTCCATCATCGAGGAACAGAAATCGGTGGAGGTGGATTGCGAGTTCTGCGGCCGGCACTACTCCTTCGACGCGGTGGATGCGGAGCAGGTGTTCGCGGCGGACCACATTACGCGCGCACCGCCGACGAAGCACTGAAGTGCCGCGACGGCTGTGAATATCGTGAATGTCGTAAATGCTTCAGGTGATCTGTCGACACTCACGACATTCACGGCATTCACGAACGAGACGCCGATCCACGGAGACGGGGACACCTTTTGTCCATGAGCGAATCCGAAGCCCCCCGCGTTCGCATCGACAAGTGGTTATGGGCCGCCCGGTTCTATAAAACCCGGGGCCTATCGGCCGAGGCGGTCGAAGGCGGCAAGGTGCAGGTCAACGGCGAGCGGGTGAAACCGGCTAAAGCGCTCAAGCGCGGCGATACGCTTGTCATCGGCAATGGCACTTACGTTTTGGAAATCACCGTACTTGCGATGAGCGAGCGGCGGGGACCAGCACCGGAGGCCGCGAAACTCTACGAGGAGTCACCCGAGAGCCGCAAGGCCCGCGAGCAGGTGGCGGCAACGATCAAGGCGGAGAATCAGTCCAACCCGTTTCCGGGGGGCCGCCCCACAAAAAAACAGCGCCGCCAGATCATCCGGTTCGAACGTAAGCAGGGTTGAGAATCGTGCCATCGTGACCGGCTTCGATTGCGGCGCTTTGGCGGCCGTTCCCGCAAACGGGCGTACCGCTAACGAGTCACGGCCGCGCCGCCAGATCATCCGGTTCGAACGTAAGCAGGGTTGAGAATCGTGCCATCGTGACCGGCTTCGATTGCGGCGCTTTGGCGGCCGTTCCCGCAAACGGGCGTACCGCTAACGAGTCACGGCCGCGCCGCCAGATTCACCGCTTTTTCGAAGAAAATGAATGAATCGCGAGCCCGTCTCCGACTGGTCCGCAGGCCGTAACTGCATCGCAACATTGTTCTCGACAAGCCGCAAAACCCGGGCGTAAACTGCCGCCTCCTTTCCACCCGTCATGAGAATGCTCAAGACATTCGCCGGCGGTGTTGCTGTTCAGATGGTTCCCGCGTGAGGAGATTTCTCGGATGGATGACGTAGTTATTGTCGCCGCGCTGCGTACCGCAGTCGGTAAATTCGGCGGCACGATCGCGAAAATTCCGGCAGCCGATCTCGGCGCCAGGGTCATAACCGCGCTATTGCAGAAAACCGGTGTGAAGCCGGACCTGGTAAGCGAAGTGATCATGGGCCAGGTGCTCACCGCCGGAGTGGGCCAGAACCCCGCACGCCAGGCTTCGATCCGCAGCGGCCTGCCCGACATGGTCCCCGCGATGACCATCAACAAGGTGTGCGGCTCCGGACTCAAGGCCACGCACCTTGCCGCGCAGGCGATCAGGGCGGGCGATGCCGACATCGTGATCGCGGGCGGCCAGGAAAGCATGAGCCTGGCGCCGCATGTGCTGAACGGCGCACGCGACGGCCTGCGCATGATGGACGGCAAGCTGATCGACACCATGATCGTCGACGGTCTGTGGGACGTATATAACCAATACCACATGGGCGTGACGGCCGAGAATGTCGCGAAGAAGTTTGGTGTGACCCGCCAGGAACAGGACGAATTCGCCGCCGCTTCGCAGCAAAAAGCCGAAGCCGCGCAAAAAGCTGCGCGCTTCAAGGACGAGATCGCGCCGATCACGATCCAGACCCGCAAGGGCGACGTGGTGTTCGACAGCGACGAATACGTGCGTCACGGCACGACGGTGGAATCGCTGGCCGCGCTGAAGCCCGCATTCGACAAGAGCGGCACGGTGACGGCAGGCAACGCCTCGGGACTTAACGACGGTGCAGCGGCGGTGATGATGATGACGGCGAGCCGGGCGAAGGAACTCGGGCTCAAGCCGCTGGCGCGCATCAAGGCCTATTCCTCGGCCGGCGTGGACCCGAGCATAATGGGCATCGGTCCGATCCCCGCCTCGAAGCTGTGCCTGAAGAAGGCCGGCTGGACGCCGAAGGACCTTGACCTCCTGGAAATCAACGAAGCCTTCGCGGCACAGGCGATTGCCGTGAACCGCGACATGGGCTGGGATACCTCGAAGGTCAACGTGAACGGCGGCGCCATCGCGATCGGCCACCCGATCGGCGCATCGGGCTGCCGCATCCTGGTCACGCTGCTTCACGAAATGATCAAGCGCGACGCGAAAAAAGGTCTGACCTCGCTGTGCATCGGCGGCGGCATGGGCGTCGCCCTCGCGATCGAACGTGAATAGGACCAGCGCTCACCGCAGAGGACGCGGAGGACGCAAAGGAAATCTCGCAGAGGAAACGAGAAGATATTTGAATTGATCAATGCGGCGGCAGATCCAGTAGGCGATGCGATTTGACGGAGAAGGCAATTCACAGCCATGAACGTCATAGGTCATATTTATCTCTCTGCGGATTCTCCTCTGCGTCCTCCGCGTCCTCTGCGGTAAGAGTTGCATTTGACTTGATAATGAGTACCGTATGGAGATTGGGGAAATGAGCAACGGACGTGAAGTGGTAGTGATCTCGGGTGTGCGCACCGCTGTCGGTGATTTCGGCGGCGCGCTGAAGGATTTCGCGCCGACCGACCTGGCCGCGCGCTGCGTGCGCGAGGCACTGTCGCGGGCAAAGGTCGCTCCCGGCGAAGTCGGCCATGTCGTGTTCGGCAACGTGATCCATACCGAACCGAAGGACATGTACCTGTCGCGCGTTGCCGCAGTCAACGGCGGCATCCCGAAGGAAGTGCCGGCGCTGACCCTGAATCGCCTTTGCGGCAGCGGCCTGCAGGCCATCGTCACCGCGTCGCAAATCATCGCACTGGGTGATGCCGATGTGGCCGTAGCGGGCGGCGCGGAGTCGATGAGCCGCGCCAACTACTGGCTGCCGAGCGCGCGCTGGGGCTCCAAGATGGGCGACCAGGTAGTGATGGATTCGATGCTCGGTGCCCTTTCCGATCCGTTCGATGCGAGCCACATGGGTGTTACTGCGGAAAACGTGGCGGCCAAATACAGCATCAGCCGCGAAGTGCAGGACGAGTTCTCCGTCGAGAGCCACAGGCGCGCGGCGAATGCGATTGCCAAAGGTTACTTCAAGGACCAGATCCTGTCGATCGAGATCAAGGACCGCAAGGGAACGAAGCTGTTCGATACCGACGAACATGTGCGCACCGACGTCACGCTCGAGAATCTCGCCAAGCTCAAGACCGTATTCAAGAAGGATGGCAGCGTCACGGCGGGCAATGCCTCGGGCATCAACGATGGCGCCGCTGCCGTGGTGCTGATGGAGCGCAAAGCCGCTGAGAAAAAAGGCCTGAAGCCGATGGCGCGCCTGGTTGCCTACGGCCACGCCGGCGTCGAGCCCACGCTGATGGGCCTCGGCCCAATCCCGGCGGTGCAGATCGCCATGAAGAGGGCCGGCCTCAAGGTCTCCGACATGGATGTGATCGAGTCGAACGAAGCGTTTGCCGCGCAGGCC
>CAYODB010000186.1:0-7397 GCA_964402495.1 uncultured Bordetella sp. | reverse complement strand
GCCTTGTTCTTGGGCTTGATGAAGATGGTGTCGGTGGCATCGAACTCGATCATCTCGCCCAGATACATATAAGCCGTGAAATCCGACACCCGCGCCGCCTGCTGCATGTTGTGGGTAACAATCAGGATCGTGACCTTGTGCTTCAGGTCGGCGATGAGTTCCTCGATGCTGGCGGTGGCGATGGGATCCAGCGCGGAAGTAGGCTCGTCGAACAGCAGGATTTCCGGCTCGGTGGCCAGCGCCCGGGCAATGCACAGACGCTGTTGCTGGCCGCCGGACAGATTGAAGGCCAGTTCGTGGAGGCGATCCTTCACCTCCTCCCACAGCACTGCGCCGCGCAGGGCCTGCTCGACCTTTTCATCGAGCGTCGCTACGCTGCGCACGCCACGCACGCGCAACCCGTAGGCGACGTTTTCGTAGATGGATTTGGGAAACGGATTCGGTTTCTGGAACACCATGCTGATGCGCATGCGCACTTCAATCGGATCGACCTGCGGATTGAGCAGGTTGGTGTTGTCGGGATACAACCGGATCTCACCTTCGTAGCGGTTGCCGGGGTACAGGTCGTGCATGCGGTTGAAGCAGCGCAAATACGTCGACTTGCCGCATCCGGAAGGGCCGATCAGCGCAGTCACTTTCTTTTCGTAGATCGGCATGTTGATGCCTTTCAACGCATGGAAAGTGCTGTAGTAGAAGCTCAGGTTCCGGGACTCGGCTTTCAGTACCAGGTTGGCCTGGGCGCCGTCAGTGATTTTCGACATGATGGGCGGTTACCACTTGATTTTTTTTCTGAGGCGATAGCGGACATAGATCGCCAGTGCATTCATCGACAGCGTCATAACCACCAGCACGAGGCCGGCGGCGGCCGCATTCTGGTGGAACGCGGCCTCGGGACGCGATGTCCAGTTGAACATCTGGATAGGCATAACGGTAAACGGTGCGAACAGCCAGTCGAACGGGCCCGCCGCCGGATCGCCGCTGAATGGCGCCGGAGGCAGAAAGGCGATGAACGTCAGCGCGCCGATGGTAATGATCGGCGCCGTCTCGCCGATGGCGCGGGCCATGCCGATGATCACGCCGGTAAGGATGCCCGGCAGCGAGTAGGGCAGGATGTGATCGGCCGTTGTCTGCCACTTGGTCGCTCCGAGCGCATAGGCCCCCTCGCGGATCACGCTGGGAATCGACCTGATCGCTTCGCGAGTGGCCACGATCACTACCGGCAGGATCAGCAGTGCCAGCGTCAGCCCGGCCGAAAGTATGCTCTGGCCGAAACCAAACTGATAGACGAACAGGCCGAGCGCAAGCAGGCCGTAGACAATCGAAGGCACGCCGGCGAGATTGGTGACGTTGATTTCGATGATGTCGGTCATCCAGTTTTTCGGTGCGTACTCCTCGAGGTAGACCGCACCCGCTACGCCGAGCGGCACCGCGGCCACCGCTGTCACCAGCATGACCAGCGTGCTGCCGACCCACGCCGAAAGAATGCCCGCCTGTTCCGGACGGCGCGACGGGAAATTGGTGAAAAAGTCCCACGACAGCCGGTGCGCGCCGTCCATCGCCATGCCGGCGAACAGGGCGACGAACGTCAGTATGCCGACCATGAGCGCAAACAGGCCGATCATCGCAAAAATCAGGTCCCAGCGCTTGTGCTTGGTGATGAGGGCCCGGATCTCGGCTACCGTCATATCGGCCATGTCAGTACGCCTGCCTGAATCTGCGCTTCAGCATGTGGCCGAGAACATTGAAGAAAAGCGTCAGCAGCATCAGCGTCAGCCCCGCTGCAAAAATCGTCTGGTAACCGATGCTGCCGTGTGGCAGGTCGCCGAGCGCCACCTGCACGATGAACGCCGTTATGGTTGCCGCGGGCTCCGCCGGGTTCCACGTCAGGTTGGGTTGCATGCCGGCCGCCACCGCAAGGATCATGGTTTCACCCACCGCGCGCGAAATGCCGAGGATGTACGCGGCCGAGATTCCCGAGAAGGCCGCCGGGGTCACGACCCGGATCGCGGTCTGGAAGCGCGTGGCGCCCATCGCGTACGAACCTTCGCGCATGGCCATCGGCACCGAGCGCATGGCGTCCTCGGAGACCGAGCTGATGTAAGGAATGATCATGATGCCCATGACGAGGCCGGCGGACAGCAGGTTGAAGCCGGGCAGGCCTGGGAAGAAATACTGCAGCGCCGGGGTCACATAGAGCAGCGCAAAGTAGCCGTAGACGATGGTGGGCACGCCGCCGAGCAGCTCGAGGAAGGGCTTTGCCACTTCGCGCACCGCGAACGGAGCGAACTCCGAGAGGTAGATGGCGATGATCGTGCCCAGGGGAATCGCCACGGCCAGGGCCACGATGGAACTGACGAGCGTGCCGGACAGCAGCACCATGATGCCGTAGTGGGCGTCATCGAACAGCGGCGTCCACTGCGTGTCGGTAAGGAAGTCCACCAGCGGGACGTGCTGGAAGAACTGGTAGGACTCGGTGACGAGAATCAGGACGATCCCGATCGTGACCACGACGGAAACCGACGCGGCGAGGAACAGCAGGACTTCGATCAGCCGCTCGCGGACGTGACGGGATTTTCTCTTCGCGAGACGGGCGCTGACAATGTTGTCCGCCAAGACGTCTAACCTCTGAGTGGGAGCTATGGCGCTCATCGATTCGGGGCGACGGTGATTTTAGTACAGATTTCCGTTGGAGCCCGGAGCCCGGGCAAAAAACAGGAGGGGTCGGAACCCCTCCCGCCTGCCGCTTCCAACTTTCCCGCTCTTACTGCTTGGCCTCGAGCTTCATCAGTTGCTCGATGGTCAGGCCCACCTTGTTCTCGCCGCCGAACTTGGTGCCCAACACCTTCTTCTCGATGTGATCGAGGTTGTAGGCATAGGCCGCCGCGGGAAGCGGTACGTATTTGACTTCCCGCGACAGTTCCGCGCCATTCTTCATGTAGAACTGCACGAACTCCATGACTTCCGGACGATCGAGGGACTTGGCGTTGACATAAATGAAGATTGGACGGGCGAGCGGCTGGTAGCTGCCGTCCATGACAGACTCCATCGAAGGCGCCACGGCTTTGCCGCCGGCCTTCTCGGAAATCGAGACCGCCTTGAGCTTGCTCTGGTTTTCAGTGTAGTAGGCAAGCCCGAAGAATCCGAGCGCGTTGACATCACGCGAGACGCCTTGCACCAGTACGTTGTCGTCCTCCGACGCCGTGAAGTCGCCACGGCTCGACTTCGCCTTGCCATTGACTGCTTCAGTGAAGTAGTCGAAGGTTCCCGAATCCGCGCCGGCACCGAACAACTTGAGTGGCGCGTCGGGGAATGCCGGGTTGACCTGCTTCCAGTTCTTGACCTTTCCTTGTGCCGCGGGCTCCCACATTTTTTTCAGCTCGGCCACGGTCAAGGTCTGTGCCCACTTGTTGTCAGGGTGGATCACCACGGTCAGCGCGTCATAGGCCACGGGGAGCTCAATGTATTGCACGCCAGCCGCCTTGCAATCGTCCATTTCCTTCTTCAGGATCGGGCGGGACGCATCCGCGATATCGATTTCGCCGCGGCAGAATTTCTTTAAGCCGCCGCCGGTGCCGGAAATGCCGACCGTGACCTTGATCTTGCCTTTCTTGGATTTCTGGAAGTCCTCGGCCACGGCTTCGGTGATCGGGAACACGGTACTGGAACCGTCGACCTTGACCAGTTGGGCATAGGCCGGGAGCGCGGCCATGCCGAGGCCGCCGACGAAGACGGCGGCGAAGGCGGCGAGCGCGATGCGGGTGGCTTTGAACATGACTTGAGTCTCCTGATGGGTATGTTTGAAACTAACATCAGAAGTGTAGCCAGCCAATGTGACAGTTTGATTGCATGGCGCCAATTCGCTTTTCCGCCATGCACTTGCGTCGCGCCTCAGGCGCCGGCCTGGGTCCGGATGATGTCCGCCAGCGAATCGGCCAGGCCCGAGATCAGTTCGCGGCCTTCGCCTTCCACCATAACCCGGATCACCGGCTCGGTGCCGGAAGCCCGCAACAGGACACGGCCCTTGCCCTTGAGCCTGGCTTCCGTCGCCCTGAGACGGGCCTGGACTTCGCCATTGCCCTGGAAGTTGAAGCCCTTTTTTGTTTTCACGTTGACCAGCACCTGCGGATACAGGCGCACGTCCTGGCACAGTTCGGCGAGCGGCCGCCCCTCCGCGCGCAGGGCATGCAGCACCTGCAGGGCCGAAACGATGCCGTCTCCCGTCGTGTGCTTGTCCAGGCAGATGATGTGGCCCGAATTCTCGCCGCCCAGCAGCCAGTCGTTCCCGACCATTTTCTCCAGCACGTAGCGGTCGCCGACCGCCGCCCTTGTAAACGGGATGCCGAGCTTGCCGAGCGCCTGCTCCATGCCGAGGTTGGTCATCAGGGTGCCGACCACGCCGCCCCTGAGTAGTCCCTGGCCGTGCCGGAATCTCGCGATTACATACAGCAACTGGTCCCCATCGTAGATGGTGCCGTTTTGGTCCGCCATTACAAGGCGGTCGCCATCGCCGTCGAAGGCGATGCCGAGGTGGGCATGCCGGTCCTTGACCGCGGCGGCAAGGGTCTTCGGGTGCGTGGCGCCGCATTCGAGGTTGATGTTGATGCCGTCGGGCTGCACCCCGATCGGGAATACGTCGGCGCCGAGTTCGTGAAACACATGCTGGGCGATGTGATAGGTCGCCCCGTGCGCGCAGTCCACCACCAGCTTGAGCCCGCGCAGATCGAAGTCGTTCGGAAACGTGCTCTTGCAGAATTCGATATAGCGGCCGGCTGCGTCGTTGATGCGGCGGGCCTTGCCCAGCCGTGCCGACGGCATGACTTCGAGGGGCATGTCGAGCCTGGCTTCGATCGCATGCTCGACTGCGTCGGGCAGTTTGTTGCCGTCGCCCGAGAAAAACTTGATGCCGTTGTCCTCGAAAGGATTGTGCGAGGCGGAGATTACGATGCCGGCCTGCAGGCGCAAGGCGCGCGTCAGGTAAGCCACGGCGGGCGTAGGCATCGGGCCGGCCAGATAGATGTCCACTCCAGCCGCGGAAAGGCCGGCCTGCAGGGCCGATTCGAGCATGTAGCCGGAAATCCGCGTGTCCTTGCCGATCAGGACGGCGGCATGCTCCCCCGATGGCAGTTTCTTTTCCGCCGCCAGCACTTTTCCCGCGGCGTAGCCGAGGCGCATCACGAAATCGGGCGTGATCGGCGGTTCGCCGACACGTCCGCGCACACCGTCCGTACCGAAATATTTTCTGGTTTTCTTCATTGTTCGAAAGTAAATGTGACGTCGTCTATGGCGCGCAGCACGAGCAGGGCATCGCGCGTGGCCGCAACATCATGCACGCGCACGATCGAAGCGCCGCGCTGCACGGCAAGCAGGGCGCCGGCGGCGCTGGCATGCACGCGCTCGCCGGCTGCACGACCCGCGATTCTACCGAAGAGCGATTTGCGCGACAGCCCCGCGAGGACAGGATATCCCAGCCCTCGCAGGCGCTGCAGGGCGCGGATCAATTCCAGATTGTGCTGCGGAGTCTTGCCGAAGCCGAATCCCGGGTCCAGCACGATCCGGTCACGACCGATTCCCGCGGCCATCACGGCCTTCGCCCGGCCGTCGAGGAAGGCGCCAACCTCGGCCACCACATCCTGGTAGTGCAGGTCCTGCTGCATGGTCCGCGGCTCGCCCCGCATGTGCATCAGGCACACCGCGGCATCCGATCCGGCCGCCGCTTCCAATGCACCCGGCGTCCGCAGTGCGAAGATGTCGTTGATCATCGCCGCGCCTGCGGCGATCACTGCGCGCATCACTTCCGGCTTGCCCGTGTCGACCGATACCGGCACCTGCAGGTAGGCGAGCTTTTCCAGTACGGGCATCACGCGCCGCAGTTCCTCTTCGGCGCCCACAGGGGCGGCCCCCGGCCGCGACGACTCGCCCCCGATGTCGAGTATGTCTGCGCCTTCGGCAATCATCCGGTTTGCCTGCTCCAGCGCGCGTGCCGGATCGAAGAACCTGCCGCCGTCGGAAAAAGAATCCGGCGTCACATTGAGCACGCCCATGATCAGTGCGCGGTCGAGCGGGAGCGAGAAGCGACCGAGCTTGAGAACGGCGTTAGGAACAAGGGATGAGGAGTGAGGAAATGCCATCACATTCCCGCTGGCCATGATGCGAAGGTTGGCGTTCAAATGCGAGTTCAAGAAATAAAAAGGGTGAGGATTTAAACCCTCACCCTTCCCTCCAGACCCCTCACGGGGTAATTACGCTTCCTGTGCCGGCGTGGTGGTTGCGGCGGGAGCCGTGGCGCTGCCATGCGGTCCCGGCGGCGGCTTCGGCGTACCGGTCGGCTTGGGCGGACGCGGCGGCCGGCCTTCCATGATGTCGTTGACCTGGTCGGCGTCGATGGTCTCCCACTCCAGCAGGGCCTTGGCCATTGCCTCGACCTTCTCGCGGTTGTCCTCGATCAGCTTGCGCGCGAGCTTGTACTGCTCGTCGATGATGCGGCGGATCTCGCGGTCCACGGACTGCATGGTCGCCTCGGAAACGTTCTTGTGCGTGGTGATGGAGCGGCCGAGGAAGACTTCGCCCTCGTTCTCCCCATACACCATCGGACCGAGCTGGTCGCTCATGCCCCACTGGGTCACCATGCGACGCGCCATCTCGGTGGCCCGTTCGAAGTCGTTGGACGCACCGGTAGTCATCTGCTTCATGAACACTTCTTCCGCGACGCGGCCGCCGAACAGCACTGAAATGTTCTGCAGGATCTGCTCGCGGTCCATGCTGTAGCGGTCTTCCTGCGGGAGCTGCATCGTCACGCCCAGGGCCCTGCCGCGCGGAATGATCGTGACCTTGTGCACGGGATCGGTGCGCGGCAACATACGGGCGACAAGTGCGTGTCCCGACTCGTGGTATGCGGTGTTCCTGCGCTCCAGCTCGGGCATTACCATGGACTTGCGTTCCGCACCCATCATGATCTTGTCCTTGGCGCGCTCGAAGTCATCCATATCGACCAGGCGCTTGCCGCCGCGTGCCGCAAACAGCGCGGCCTCGTTCACCAGGTTGGCCAGATCCGCACCGGAGAATCCCGGCGTGCCGCGGGCAAGGATATCGGGACGCACGTCCGGAGCGACCGGCACCTTGCGCATGTGCACCATGATGATCTGCTCGCGGCCGCGGATGTCCGGAAGCGGAACCACAACCTGGCGGTCGAAACGGCCCGGGCGCAGTAATGCCGGATCGAGCACGTCGGGACGGTTGGTCGCGGCAATGACGATCACGCCGGAACCGGTCTCGAAGCCGTCCATTTCCACCAGCAACTGGTTAAGCGTCTGCTCGCGCTCGTCGTTGCCGCCGCCAAGGCCGGCGCCGCGCTGGCGGCCGACCGCGTCGATTTCATCGATGAACACGATGCAGGGCGA
>CAYODB010000185.1:0-7417 GCA_964402495.1 uncultured Bordetella sp. | reverse complement strand
CCACATGTTCGTCGGCGAGACCGGCATCGGCCGCGTGGTGAAGCGCACGCTGGAAGTTATGAAAGAAACCGGCGGCGACGATCCCGCCGCGGTCCGTGCACGGGGTGCGGTCGACCTGCCGACGATCCAGCGCTACATGAATTTCTGGTTCACCTCGTCGCTGGACCTGTTCGGCTCCGAAGTGTCCTCCAACGCCGCGAGTTCTTTCGCCAACGGCGTCAAGGGACGTCCCGACGAAACCCAGTACGAGGACCACGTCTGCAGCGACGCTTCGTACGAGCTGGAAACGCCGCATGGGCGGGAAACGGTGAGCCTGCGCAACGCCATGAACGAAGTGATGCGCGGGTCCTACATCAAGGATTGCGAACTAGGCCTGAAGCGCTGGAACATGGCGATCCAGCGTGCCGGCCACAATTTCAAGTTGAGCCTGCCGAGCCCCCGCTTTCGCCGCAGCATCGGCGCCTGGGTCAACGTCCCCACCGATCCTTCAGGACAGACAGTCAGCCGGGAGGAATACGACCGGCGCATGACAGCGTGGATCCCCAGCGAAGCGGACCGCGCCTTCGTGCACAGCCTGATGCAACGGGTGACCGAACCGGGAAAAATGGCCGGCTGGATCGCACCGCCGGACCGCGGCATCAACAACCTGCCGGTGGATTACGAGTACGTGCGGCTCGGTTAGCGTAGTCCTTTTCGTTTGCGGGTAGTATCGCCGTACTCGTTAGTTAGTATTTCTGAGCCGGTTGGACGATGAGCCGGTGGCGCCTCTTGCTTGTTCAATCAAGAAAGAAAGCATTATGAGATGCACGAACTGCGGAAGCGTTCTGCGAAAAACTGATCGAAGAGAAGAAATAGTTGACCTGGATGAGAACGCATCAGACGGCCAGCAAGCCGACTATATCGCAGCTGAACTGTCAGGCGACTATGAATCGTGGACCGTTGGCGTTGTCGAATATCAATGCCCAAACTGCCACCGCGGGATTGAAGTACAACAAGAGACACTGCCGGACTACAAAGAACTCATCTATGGGTGGCACCAAAAAGCCTTCAATGAAGGGGATTATTTTTCGCGATTTGTGTTCGAATATCTCGCTTTCATTGCGCACCTGAAGAACAATCTGTACTTCGAACAATCGAGCGATAGAAATGTGATCCAGTCGCTCAAGCGCGACCGCATTCGACAGACTTGGTACACGCGTCGCGTAATAAGCGACAAACACCTGCTGAGCATAGTCCAGAACTTACTGAGGGAGTTGAAGGAACGTCCTCTGCATAACAGCTCGTTTGATCTCGACAATCCTGAGATTGATAAATGGTGGAACAGTACCGGTCCGCACCCGAACGCGGATGAGACATCGCCAAAGGGACTTGTCCGGTCAGTGGATGATTGGGCGAACTTAGTGGAGTTCTGGTACAGCGTAAGGAACAATCTCTTCCATGGTGGAAAGAATCCAAATGTAGGAAGAGATTGCTTTCTAGTCGAGCATGCATATAAGACCCTTAAGGTCTTCATGGACGTGGAGCTCAATTTCGTCAAGTAACTAGGGCCACTTCGTCGACTGACCGAATTGGTTGCCGGGGTTATCTGGCCAGACAGGGGGCATAGGAGCGTCGTAGAGCCGCCTAGTAGTTGTACAGGTACAAGGGGCGTCGGGTATCTAGACGCCGTATAGCGCCGTAAATCGAAGCGGAGCGATGTGCGATGCCGAACGACGTAAAGCCGGACCCAATTGACGGCTTGCCTGCCGTAGAGGCGGGTGAATGGGCCGATGAGAAACACGGATTGCTCCGGGAATACGTTTCCCTGAGCAGTGGAGCCAGGGGGATGTGGTTCAAAGAGTCGAACGATGCCACCTACATCGAACTTTTCTCAGGTCCTGGGCGGATTTTTTATAAGGGAACAGACCGCTTCGCAGACGGAAGTCCGTTGGTTGCGTTCAAGGAGTCAGCGAAAGGTAAGAACCCCTTCTCGCATATGCATCTCGGGGATGTGTCCACGGAGTTCTGCGACGCACTCGGTCAGCGGCTAAATAAAATTGGCGCTACGGTTCGCCCCTACCCTCAGTCCGCAGATGTCTCGATAGCTGAAATCTGCAAAAACCTTAGTCCCTATGGACTCCACTTTGCATTTCTCGACCCTTACAACATTGAGAGCCTGCCTTTTTCTATAATCGAGCAACTTTCAAGGTTTCAACACATGGACGTGCTGATTCACGTCAGCGCCATGGATCTTCAGCGGAACCTGCCTAGATGGACCAAATCCGAGCACTGCCCATTGGATGAATTTGCCCCGAAGTGGCGTCAAGCAGTGGGCAACAGCAACCCTTCGGACATCGTTGCCCGAGGCCTGCTGCTCGAGTACTGGCTGTCGTTGATAGAGAACGCAGGATTTCAGGACGCGGAGGTGAAGTATCTAGTTCGAGGCGAGACGAACCAGCCGCTTTATTGGCTCGTGCTCATCGCGAAACACAAACTTGCGCTGAAGTTCTGGAAGGCCATCACGGCGGCCAAGGATCCCAACTACGACATGTTCCGTGACAGCTCAGGCGGAAATTGATCCCATGTTCTGTTTTCGAGTTTACGGCCGGCTGCCTTCTTGCCCATATTAGCCACGCGAACCCTATTACCGTCGGCAAGTGAGAGCATCTTGGTCTGGTAGCCGTTTGCCTGGCGATCGGAAACGGGACGCCAGTTACCCCACTGCTTGAAGTGGAAGAGGATGCCGGCGTCCACGCATTGATCGCGCACCGACATGACCCAATCGGGATTCATCGGTCGAGAGTGATGCCCACTTTCCCCGCCCGCGATAACCCAATCGACCAGTCGTCCGTCTCCGCGGCGCGCTCGCTTGATCCATTGAGAGAAATCAAGCGGCCCCAGAAGGGGTTCGCACGATAGGAACAGGATACGCGCGGAGATCTCGGTGAGCGCTGCCATACGCTTATCGAACCACTTTTGAGTTTCAGCAGTTGCGCCCAACCAGATGTTGGCCGGCCAATCCTCCCCGTACGGCGCGAGGCGGGAAACGTTTTCGGGACGCTTCGTCAGCAGGAGCCAATCTAGTTGCGGGGTTTCATCGATCAAAGACCAGATGCGTTCTCGCTTATCGTCTAGGTCTCTGCGATCCTCAAAGACATCGGCCATCGATGCGCAGAACACCCGCCGACGCTGTTTGAGGCGCACCGCTTCGGCGTTCCAAGCAAGCGGCTGGCGCCAGTAGGTATCGCTTAGTTCGCGCCGGGTGGTATTTGGGCCCCACACCGCTGCCCCTATGCGTTTGGCCCAGGTCTCGGCGTAGCAATGTTTGCAGCCGGGAGATACCTTCACGCAACCCCACCAGGGATTGAACGTGTGGTGCGTCCACTCGATCTTCGAATCTTTCGCCATTCTAGAAGCTTACGCGCGTTGTCATATCGCCTCGACGTTGACTGTCATATGCGACGCTGGGCGGAACTATCTTCACCGGCTTTCGCCGCCCCCTCAATATCCCGGAGTAAGTAAACCCAACCATGATTCTGATTGGCCCTAATCTCACTTGCCGTGTCCCGGATACCGAAGAATGCGCTGAAGGGATTCACTGCCATTCCGGGCAGATTCGCCAGGACAGATTCAATTGCGACGCGTCTCAACTGCGGTCGCCCCCTCTCAACAATTGCGTCGACTGCCAATTGCTCCGACTCCTTAAATAGAGACTTTGCTGACTCAAGATTAGACCCAGCCTTGATCATGGATTCTGCGATCTTTTTTCTGAGGGATCGAAGACTGCCGTCCTTTCGAAAACGAACTATTTCATTCCAAGGAACGTTGCGCAGAGACGGGATGGCTACTTCAAACAGCCTGTACGGCGCATCATAAACAGCAGAACCAGCTGTAAACCGCCTCGCTGCCACCATTGCTTCCTTCTCATCTCGATTTGCTTGAAGCATGCATGGAAAATGCACGTTAACCATTTCCCACAAATAGACAGCATCCACAGCAACTCGCGCTCGACCTTCCAGCTGCTGAACTTCATGCTCATTTTCGAACTGCGCAACCCCATGCTCCTTTGCGAATATTTCAAGCAAATGGTTATGCGCATACTGATCGGCATTCTCTGGCTCGGGATAGAGGTATTTAACTGCTCCCCTCTCGGTCCGAGGGTAGCCCCTTTCCGATTGCTGCAGAAGAGTACCGTGGATGTGCTTCTGCAATTCTCTGTCGAGCGGACGCATTATGTCCGTTAGGGCTAGCGCCTCATTTTGGAATTCAGATTGAGTTCCTAGAAGCCCCTCAATAAAATTCTTCTCACTGTAGCTCCCAAGTGTCTCAATGATTACTTCGTCGAACCAAAGTGTGCAGAGCTGAAGATGATCGGATCTAAATTCCTTGTCGCTCGCCAAGGTTACGAAACTTACCAAAGCTCTGGAAGTACTCATGTCTTCTGCGAGAACTCTATGTGCCGAGGACGCACTTATAATGCCCCCGCTCGATTTCTTCCAGCACCGGCGCTCCGCTGGGTTTCCATCCCAGTTCGGCGCGTGAGCGCTTGCCGCGCACCCGGCTGTTGGAGCCGAACGAAGAAATCGCCTTGGGACCGAGCGCCGCTTCCGCATCCTGGGGTGACCAGTTCCGCGTCCTGCCGCCAAAACCGAGCAGTCGGCTGATCGAAGCGGCGACAGCCTTCAATTGCTCTTCGCCATTCTCCGCATAGTAGAGCGCGCCTGCCGGCGCCTTCTCCAGTGCAAGCAGGTAAAGATCGACGACGTCGTCGATGTGGACATTGGACCAGTAGTTCTCGCCCCGGCCGATATGCAATCCAACCCCGGCTTTCTTCGCGTTCTCAATGAGAGCCGGAATCTGCGCGCTTTCCTTGCGTACGCCGCGGCCGCCGCCATAAATCATGGTCGGGCGGATCACCACCGAGCGCACGTTCTGTTTTGCACAGTCGAACACCACCTGGTCGATGGCTGCGCGCTGGACCATGCGCGGAAAGCTGGGGGTAAAAGTGGAATACTCGTCGTAAATCGCATCGACGGGTTCGCCCCCGGCGTCGGTGGCGACTATCCCGGAACCGCTGGTATGCAGGAACGGCTTTCCGGACCCACGCACTGCGGAGGCGATGGCCTCCACCACGCCGGGATGATTCGCTTCTGCAGCGTCGATCACAGCATCGGCTTCGCGGGCGGCGCGGGCAATCACCGCGGAATCGTCGAGAGTGCCGAGCACGGCGCGCATGCCGCGGGCCTCAATCTCCTTTGCGCCGGAATCGCTGCGAACTAGCCCGCTTATGGCGTGGCCTTCACGCAGCAGGCGCTCGGCCACCGAACCACCGATATACCCCGTCGCGCCCGTAACAAAGATTTTCATCGCTGCCCCTGAATCAACCGACGCCGCGATTCTACAACTGCTGGAGAATCGCGGCGCCGAAGGGTCGGGCAGGGATCAGGCGCGTTCTTCGAGCACGCCCATGTGGCCGGCCATGTAGTCGTCGCGCGCCTGGATGATTTCCTCGCGGGTGTTCATCACGAATGGCCCCCAGGACACCACCGGCTCGTCGATCGGCTCGCCGGCGAGGAACAGCAACTCGGTTGTTTCATCGGCTGCAATTTCTACCGCATCGCCGTCATTGCGGTACTCCACCAGTTGCGTTGCGCCGAACGCGAGTCCACCCGACCGGCCGCTGCCGCTGACCGCATACAGGTAGGCGTTGTGTCCCGCCGGCGCACGAAGCGCCACGCTGGCACCAGGCTGCAAGCTCACTCGCGCCGCGATGACCGGCGTATAGCTCTTCGCGGGACCGGTGGTACCCAGCACTTCGCCTGCCACTACGCGTACTTCGCCGCCTTCGGACTTCACGACGGGAATGCGATCCGGCTGCAGGTCCTGGTAGTGCGGCGTTTCCATCTTGTACTTGCGCGGCAGGTTCAGCCATAGCTGCACGCCTTCGAGGATACCGCCCTTGCGGGCGAACTCCTTCTCCCGGTATTCCGCATGAACGATGCCGGAACCGGCGGTCATCCATTGCACGCTTCCGGGATTGAGCAGGCCGCGTCCTCCCGATGAATCGTGGTGCTCCATCGCGCCCTGAAACAGGAAGGTGACAGTCTCGAAGCCCCGATGCGGATGCGGGTTGAGCCCGCCCTCCTCGCCGGGGCGAATACGGTCCGGCCCGAAGTGGTCGAGCATCAGGAACGGGCTTGCGTAGTCGAGCTGAGGACCGGGAAAGGGACGCAGCACGTCCAGCCCGGGAGCCGGTTGCGCATGGTGGCTCTTCACCACGCGCAATGCCGTCCTGGATTTGGTTGCCGGTTTTGTTGCAAGCATCGTGCTCATGATCCGTCCTTCCAGTTCAGGTCGAACAACAACACTTCCGCGTTGCTGCCGTCTCCGATTTCGATGTTGGATTCGCTGTCGACCTGGAGCGCATCCCCTGCGCGCAGCGGGCGGCCGTTGACTGTTGCGGAACCACGCGCCACATGGACGTAGGCCTTGCGCCCTTCGGCAAGCTGATGCGAGACCGATTCGGCGCCGTCGACCAGCGCGGCGTACAGGTACGCGTCCTGGTTGACTGTCACCGAGCCGTCGCGGCCGTCGGGCGATGCCACCAGGCGCAGCTTGCCGCGCTTGTCCGCGGGGCTGAAGAACTTCTGTTCGTAGCTCGGCTTGATGCCGCGCTCGGCGGGCTCGATCCAGATCTGCAGGAAATGGACGGGGTTCTTCGGCGAGGGGTTGTACTCGCTATGGGTCACGCCGGTGCCCGCGCTCATGCGCTGCACGTCGCCCGGCCGGATCACCGAACCCGTGCCGATGCTGTCCTTGTGCTCGAGTTCGCCGTCCAGGACGTAGCTGATGATTTCCATGTCCCGGTGCGTGTGTTTGCCGAAACCTTCGCCTGGATCGACCCGATCTTCATTGATGACCCGCAACGACCCAAATCCCATGTGCTCGGGGTCGTAATAGTTGGCGAAGGAAAAGGTATGGAAGCTCTTCAGCCAACCGTGGTCGGCATAGCCGCGTTCAGCGCTTTTTCTCAAGGCAATCATGAAATTCTCCCATTGGGCCCTGCCATTACCGGCGGGGCCTTTTACAGATGCAACGAATATAGGGGCGGGAAGGCAAAATTGTTAGCGGGGGGTTTTGAGCCAAACCAGCGAAAAATTCGAACGATCCGCAAGGCGCTGGCGGCCCGGCCGCCCCGGTCCAGGCCGCCAGGAACCGGCTAACCAGCGTCCAGCCAGCCTTCGGAGACCAGGACGGAACTGCCGCCCACGCGGACCGCCGTGATCCGTCCGCCCGAGACATCGGCCTCGAGCTCGATCCGTGATGGGCGCCCCATTTCGAAGCCCTGTTCGATCAGCCAGCGGCGGCGGCCCTCGCGCGGATCGGCGTTCTGGAGATATCCGGCCAGCGCGGGTGAAGGCGTGAATGGGGAAGGGGG
>CAYODB010000184.1:0-7465 GCA_964402495.1 uncultured Bordetella sp. | reverse complement strand
ATGATGCAGATCGGCGGCGATATCTACTGCGACACGGCCTTGATCGCGGATGTGCTGGAGCGCATCCAGCCGGAGCCGACGCTCTACCCGCAGACCCATGCCGCCAGCGCCCGCATTCTCGCGGCATGGGCAGACCAGCATTTGTTCGCCGCGGGGGTGGGCTTCGCGATGCAACCGGAAGGGTTCGCCAGCATGTTCGCAAGATATTCCGCGGAGCACCGGGCGGCGTTCATCGAGGATCGCAAGGCGTTCCGCAAAGGCGCTCCGCGAATGGCCCTGCATGCCGCCACCGCCGTGCTGTCACAGCACCTCGGTCAATTCGAACGGCAGTTGTCGGACGGACGATCGTTTCTGCTCGGGTCCGATGCAACGCTTGCGGACTTCGCGTTCTTCCATCCCCTCTGGTTCATCCAGCAGGCAACCGCGGTAGCCGGCTTCCTGTCCGCGTATCCGCGCGTGATGCAATGGATGCAACGCGTTGCGGCCATCGGCCACGGGTCTCCGAAGCCCCTCAGCAGCGCCGAAGCGATCGAGATCGCACGAGCGGGAAAAATGGCGGCTCTGAGAACCGAAGCGAATCCAGCGCCCGGACCGTGTCTCTTGGGCACCAGCGTTACGGTGGCGCCTACCGACTACGGCATCGATCCTGTTGCAGGTGAGTTAGTGGCGGAATACATCAACGAATGGGTAGTCAAGCGCACCGAACCGCGGGCGGGGACGGTGTATGTGCACTTTCCGCGGGTGGGGTATCAGATCAATGGCGCTTGATGCGATCAGGTAGCAACAATTCCAGTCTGACCCGCATCGTCCCCGATTGGCCTAAAGGCCAATAATCGCCATCAAAAATGGACTTCTAAGCGTCTAAATCCACTGCGTCAATACGTTGTGTTGGCTCGACTAGAGAAGTGCTGTGAATAATAAAGAGGGCTCCCGAAGGAGCCCTCTCGTATCGGTGTCGTAAGAGCCGAAGCTCTATCGACTTGTTGCCGACAGTCCCCACCATCGGAACGACTGATACCATAGCAATGCTAACGGGATTATCAGTCGTTCCGATGGTGGGGTGTCGGAACGTGCGTTCGTGATGCGCTCGCAGGCGATATGAGTGTATCAGTCGTTCCGATGGTGGGGTGTCGGAACGGGCGGCGGCGTCAAGCGCAACGACAGCATGAGTGTATCAGTCGTTCCGATGGTGGGGTGTCGGAACGGCGCTGGTGCAGGCAACCCTTCCACATAGGAGTGTATCAGTCGTTCCGATGGTGGGGTGTCGGAACTTGAACTGCCGCAGCCATAGAGGGGCGACTGAGTGTATCAGTCGTTCCGATGGTGGGGTGTCGGAACGCTTTGAACGGCGGCCTCGCTGGGCCACCGTTCAAAGCGTCTCGCTGCCGCGAGGTTTTGCAGGAGAGGCTTTCACTTACCTCGCCTATCTGGGTCGAATCACAGTCACTTTGTATATTGTTTTCTCCGAAGATTCTTTTTTTCCTTTGCGTCCTCTCTGTTTTCCTCTGCGTCCTCTGCGTCAACGCTTCTGAACGCCGGCCTGGGCCGGCTGCAGCCATAGCAGTTGCGGCAAAATCACACCAATAGACTCGCGGAACACTTCATCCGCAATATCGTCAAACGGCGTCTCCTCGGCATTCAGAATAACAACCCTGGCCCCCGCCGCACTCGCCAGCTCCACCGTCCCGGCAATCGGATAAACCTGCAAACTGCTGCCGATCGCAAGGAACACCTCCGCCTCTCTCGATACCCGAATTGCCCGATCGATCACTTCCGGCACCAACTGCTGCCCGAACGAAATGGTGGCGCTCTTGAGTATCCCGCCGCAGTCGCGGCACGGCGGATCTTCCTCACCGGCGCGCACCCGGTCCAGCGCCTTCTGCATCGGTGCGGTCATGCCGCAAGCCATGCAGACCACCTTGCGCACGGTGCCGTGAACCTCGATGACCTTCTCGCGCGAATTGCCGGCCATCTGGTGGAGTTCGTCGATGTTCTGCGTGATCAGTGCGTGCAGCTTGCCGCGCTTTTCCAGCGCAGCCAGCGCCAAGTGCCCGGCATTGGGCTTCGCGGTCCAGGCCGGGTGTTCGAGGCGCGATTTCCAGGCGGCCTTACGCACTTCCGGATCGGACATGTAGTAGTGGATGTTGGAGAGCTTTTCGGCCTGGGGATTTTTGGTCCACACTCCTTGCGGACCACGGAAATCCGGAATGCCCGATTCGGTCGAGATGCCGGCGCCGGTAAGCACGACCACCCGCTTCGCCTGGTCTATCCAGCTTCTCACTTCGTCTATTTGGCCGCTATCGCTCATGTAATCTAAACCTTAACCGCAGATACCCTGGCGAAGCCCGGAGTTATGGTCGAAGATCGGTATTCCGTGAACGGCACCCTTTTAGGCCCAGAAGATGCGCAAAGGAAAGCAAGGAGAGATGATATTGGATAGTGAGCCATCAATGTCGAATCGCCCATTATCGTAGTGCGGTGTGGAGATTTCGTAATGAGCACCTTATTCCGTCTATTGCTCGTTGCCTCTGCATACCTTTTCGTTTCACTCGCATCGCAGGCCGCCGAAGAATTTCCGACCCGCACCATCCGCATGATCGTGCCTGGCGCTGCGGGAAGCATCGTCGACATCCATGCGAGGAAGGTCGCCGACATGGCGAGCCGTTCCCTCGGCAAACCGGTGGTCGTAGAAAACAAGCCCGGAAGCGGTGGCAACCTCGGCGCGGAGATCGCCGCGAAATCCAAACCGGATGGTTATACGGTCTTCGTCGGCTCCACCAGCGTTTTTTGCGTCAGCCCGTACGTTTACTCCAACCTGTCGTACGATGCGATGCGCGACTTCGTTCCGCTGACCATGGGGACGGCGGGAAATCCGCTGCTGATCGTCAATCCCGGATTGCCGATTACCACGCTGAATGAGTTCGTGGCCTACGCGAGAAAGTATCCTGGGAGGATGTCGTATGGATCCCCCGGAGTCGGCTCCGCGCAGCACTTGGCCATGGAACTGCTGAAGCAACTGACCCACATCGAAGTCACCCACGTGCCGTACAAGAATGCCCCGCAGGTGCTGACCGACCTCATGAGCGGCGAGATCCACGCCACGATCGAGTATGTCGCGGCGACAGCGCAGCACCTGAAGGCCGGCAAGATGCGCGGCATTGTGAATGCCGGTCCGGGCCGGAAACCCGAATTTCCCGACATCCCCACCGCGGCGGAGGCAGGCTTGCCGGCCTTCAATATATTTGCGTGGCACGGATACTTCGCGCCGACCGGAACGCCACCGGAGATCCTGGCAAAGCTCCAGCGCGCGCTCTCCACGGCAATCAAGGACCGCGACTACTCAGCGTGGGCACGGAGCCAGGGTAGCGAGATGGGTGGACAGTCGAGCGCCGAGTTCGCGGAATTCATCAAGTCCGATCGGCAGATCTGGAAGGAGATCGTCAAGAAGGCCGATGTTCGTCTTGAATAGACCGGACTCTAGAATCTCACCGCAGACAAGGGCACACTCATATGCACCCGTAGGGGTGTGAAGCGTAGCAGGCGCAGAGGACGCGAAGGAAATCGAAGGATGATAGTCCTGGGCCCTGGAGTCAGGTAGACGGCTCTCGCCACGACCCGTAAAATGCGCCCCTTCCAATTTCTCCCGGCAAGGCGCTGATCCGCCGCTGCCGGGAAGCCGTTCATGACCGAAATTTCCCGGGAAGTCCTCGCCGAGCGCATAGAGCAGCGGCGGACTTTCGCCATCATCTCCCACCCGGATGCGGGCAAGACCACGCTGACGGAAAAGCTGCTGCTGTTCGCCGGCGCGATCCACATTGCCGGCAGCGTAAAGGCTCGCAAGGCCACACGGCATGCGACCTCCGACTGGATGGAAATCGAAAAGCAGCGCGGCATCTCGGTCGCGAGTTCGGTGATGCAGATCGAGTACAAAGACAAGGTCATCAACCTGCTCGACACCCCGGGCCACCAGGACTTCTCCGAGGACACCTACCGCGTGCTCACCGCGGTCGACGCCGCGCTGATGGTGATTGACGCTGCCAACGGCGTCGAGGCGCAGACTCTGCGCCTGCTGGAGGTCTGCCGCGCGCGTGGTACGCCGATCATCACCTTCATCAACAAGATGGACCGCGAAGTCCGCGAGCCGCTCGACCTGATCGATGAAATCGAGCGCACGCTCGGCATGTCGGCGGTGCCGTTCTCCTGGCCGATCGGCATGGGCAAAAGGTTTCACGGCGTGTACGACCTCGCCGAGGACCGTATCCGGGTGTTCCGACCCGGCGACGACAGGCTGGGCCAGGAGGAGGAAGTGGTCCACGGCCTCGACAATCCCGTCATTCAGGAACGCTTCGGCGATGAACTGATGCGCGCGCGCAACGACATCGAGCTGGTGCGCGGTGCGATGCCGGCGTTCTCGCGCGACGAGTTCCTGGCAGGAAAGCAGACGCCCATTTTCTTCGGTTCGGCCATCAACAATTTCGGTGTCCGCGAAATCCTCGACGCGTTGGTGGAGCTCGCGCCGCCGCCGCAGCCCCGCATTGCCCTGCAGGGGAAAGTGGACGTGCATGACGAGCATTTTTCCGGCGTGGTGTTCAAGATCCAGGCCAACATGGACCCCGCACACCGCGACCGCGTTGTGTTCATCCGGGTGTGCTCGGGCCGCTTCGAGCGCGGCATGCGCCTGAAGGTCCAGCGCACCGGCAAGGAGTTCCGGCCCAACAACGTGGTGTCCTTCCTGTCGCAGCGGCGCGAGCTGCTCGACGAAGCCTACGCCGGCGACATCATCGGCATCCCGACCCATGGCGGCATCCAGCTCGGCGATACGCTGACCGACGGCATCGACCTGCAGTACACCGGCCTGCCCTTCTTCGCGCCGGAAATCTTCCACCTGGTCGAGGTGAAGAACCCGCTCAAGGCCAAGCAGTTGCGCACCGGACTGATGCAACTGGGCGAGGAAGGTGCGATCCAGGTATTCCGGCCGCTGAAGAACAACATCATGCTGCTTGGCGCGGTCGGCAGCCTGCAGTTCGACGTCGCCGCGCACCGTCTGGAGAACGAATACGGGGTCGAGGCGCGCATGTCGCCGGTGCCTTATACCTGCGCACGGTGGGTCTCCGCTGACGATCCCGTTGCCTTCGACAAGTTCGTCGAAGCCAACGCCGGCCGCCTGGCCAAGGACGCCGCCAATGCGCTGGCGGTGCTGACCAACAGCAAGTTCGAAATGAAAGTGGTACAGGACCGCTTCCCCGAAATCCGCTTCCATGCCCAGCGCGAACACGCGGGGCTCATGGCAGACCGCATCGCGGACCTTGCCTAAGGCCTAAGCCCGTAAACCACACCGCAGATGCCGCTGGCGTAGCCCGGAGTTATGGTCGCAGATCGGTACGCCATGGCACCCTTTTAGTCGCGGACGGACGCAGGGAACAGCAAAGAAGGATACGAGGGTACTTTTCCTCACTTCTTAACTACCCTTTTTTACTTTTTGAAACTTTTTCGGCTTCGCTTGCATCCAACCCCGCCACGTCCACCGTATCTCTCTCCGAGCCCCTTCTCGCCTCCCGTACGTGGTGTCTGCCGGGGCCACCTGGGCCGGAATTGGCCACCCTCGCCGCCAAGGCGGGAACCCAAAACCGGTTTTATTTTCAACAATGTAACGAAGAGGAGCTTCACATGAACGCAAAACGTAAAATGGCAAGTGTCGCTGTCGCAGCCGCCGCCGCTGCGATGTTTGCAGCCGGGATGGTCAGCACCGCTACCCAAGCCCAGGAAGTCAAGGTCAAGTGTTACGGCTCCAACGCCTGCAAGGGCAATGGCGGCTGCAAGACCTCGATGAATGCCTGCAAGGGCAAGAACGCCTGCAAGGGCAAGGGTTTCGAGGAAATGTCCGAGAAGGCCTGCGTGGACAAGCTCGGCCGCGCGTAACACCTGCAACTTCCTGCCCTGATCAAGGGACGCCCTCCGGGCGTCCTTTTTTTATGCCAAGCGACGGCCTTCGCCTGTTTTTTTACCCCTGGACCTGCGCTCACCGCAGAGGAAAGCAGGGTCTGGACTGGATACTGCGGCGACGGACCCGCTGCTGGCGATGCGGCTGGATGCTATGAGCAACGGACTCCCTCATAACGGTATTGCACATCGGTTCTCCCTCTGCGTGCTTTCCTTCGCGTCCTTTGCGTCCTCCGCGGTGGGAGTTGGGGTTTCCGGGCGGACAGCTACTGTCCGACCAAGTCCCGACCATGACACCTGACCGCCATACTGCCGCTCGACCGAAGCAAGCCACATAAGCTCGGATTTTTTGTGCCGCAACAGGAGCTTCGGCGGATATACTCATGCTGTCGAAACCGGGATTTCCGGTTCAGGAGAATGCAATGGGCGACATGAAATTCGAGGAACGTGCCGGCTTCAAGTCGATGAAGGAGAGCACGAAGCAGGACTGGGACATCATCGTGGCCAAGCACCAGCCCTTCGCGCGCGACCTGCCAGGCCGGATCCTGGCGCACTTGAAGCTGCTCGGCGGCGACTCCGGCGGCTTCGCCGTCGACCGCCTGCAGCACTCCCTGCTGACTGCCACCCTGGCGCACAAGGGCGGCGAGGATGAGGAATACGTGGTCTGCGCGCTGTTGCACGACATCGGCGACACCCTGGGATCCTGGAACCACCCGGATGTTTCGGCCGCGATCCTGAAGCCCTTCGTGTCAGAGGCCAATCACTGGATGGTGGAAAAGCACGGCATTTTCCAGGGCTACTATTTCTTCGAACACATCGGCCTCGACCCCCAAATGCGCGATCAGTTCCGCGGCCACCCGCATTTCATCCGCACCGCCCGGTTCTGCGAGATCTACGACAACCCCGCCTTCGATCCGAACATGGAATGCGCGCCTCTGGAGTTCTTCGAACCCATGATGCGCAAGGTGTTCTCGACGCCGAAAAACTCGATTTATAAGGATACGTGTCACGCCGATAAGGTGTGACAAACAGGCGCGAGGCACCAGGCACGAGGGTCCAGTTCAGCGCTTTAACTCTCGCGCCTGGTGCTTGGTGCTTGGTGCCTGGAGGCGCACTCGCGCCTCTTCGTATTCCCTGCGCAACCGCTCCACCAATTCCCGCACCGGCGGCGCATCGTCGATGTTGCCCACGCCCTGCCCCGCCCCCCAGATCTCCTTCCAGGCCTTCGGCTTGTCGCGATCCGTGCCGAAATTCATCTTGTTCTTGTCCACCGCAGGCAGGTTGTCCGGGTCGAGGCCGGCCGCGACGACGCTGGGCTTCAGGTAGTTGCCGTGCACGCCGGTGAAGAAAGGCGTGTAGAGGATGTCGGCCGCCCTGCTCTGCTGGATCATCTGCTTGTAAGCCTCCGGCGCATTCGCTTCCTGACTGGCGATGAAGCGGGTGCCGATGTAGGCGAAATCCGCCCCGATCGCTTCTGCCGCCAGGATGCCCGCGCTGTCCGGCGCCATCACGGACGGCGCGGGCA
>CAYODB010000183.1:3885-7533 GCA_964402495.1 uncultured Bordetella sp. | reverse complement strand
CGCAATCTTCTGCACCTTCTCAAGATCCACGGCGGCACGCCGCCCCCAAAGAAAAGCCTGTTGGTTGGATTCGGCCGCGACGCCATTGAGCTCGATGGCCCGGTTGATGGCGGCCTCGCCCAGCGGGATCAGGCCTTTCTGAAACGCGAAGCCCAGCATGAACAGGTTCGAAGCAATCGAGTCTCCCATCAGTGCCGTCGCCAGCTTGGTCGCGTCGACAAAATGGGCCCGGCCCGCGACGGACTCGCTGATCAACGCGCGAATCCGATCCGCGGGAAATGCCCAATCCGCATCCTGAGCGAACTGGCCCGTCGGCTGCTCGTGCACGTTAATGACAGCGACCGTGCGCTCGGGACGCGTCTTGGCGATGGCGTCCTGGGCGCCTGCAGTCAGCATGTCGCACCCAAGGATCAAGTCCGCCTCGCCGGTGGCGATGCGCTGCGCGCGGATGTCGGACGGCTGCGCGGCAATGCGCACGTGCGACGTGACCGCGCCGTTCTTTTGCGCCATGCCGGTCATGTCCAGCACCGAGATGCCCTTGCCTTCCAGGTGCGCTGCCATGCCCAGCAGCGCGCCGATGGTGATAACCCCGGTGCCGCCGATGCCAGTGATCAGGATGTTGTACTGGGCGTACTTCGAGGCTTGCACCTCCGGCGCGGGCAGCGCCGGAAAATCCGCCGCCTTCGTATCGCGCCCCGCGCGGGATTTTTTCACCTGTCCGCCCTTGACCGTCACGAAGCTCGGGCAGAAGCCCTCGATGCAGGAATAGTCCTGGTTGCAGGAAGACTGGTCGATCATGCGCTTGCGGCCGAACTCTGTTTCCACCGGCAGGATCGACACGCAGTTGGATTTCACCCCGCAATCGCCGCAGCCTTCGCAGACCGCCTCGTTGATGATCACCCGCACGTCGGACTTCGGATACGTACCTTTCTTGCGGCGCCGCCGTTTTTCGGCCGCGCAGGTCTGGTCATAGATCAACACCGTAACGCCCGGCACCGTCCTGATCTCTTCCTGGATGGCTTCGAGGTCCTTGCGATCGTTGAGCGTGGCGAATGCCGGAAGCTCCGAACGATCCTCGTAGCGCGACAGGTCCTCCGTGACCACCGCAATGCGCTTGACGCCTTCCGCCGCCATCTGCTGCGCGATCATCGCCACCGAGGTCTGGCCATCGATCGGTTGCCCGCCGGTCATGGCGACGGCGTCGTTGTAGAGGATCTTGTAGGTGATGTTGACGCCTGCGGCGATCGCGGCCCGGATCGCCAGGTGGCCCGAATGAAAATAGGTGCCATCGCCCAGGTTGGCGAAGATATGCTTGCGCGACGAGAACGGCGCCTGACCGATCCACGGCGCGCCCTCCCCGCCCATGTGCGTGGTGGTCTTGTTCTGGTCCGGGTAAATGGCCGTGGCCATCACATGGCAACCGATACCGGCAAGGGCGAGGCTGCCCTCTGGCACCTTGGTCGAGCGGTTGTGCGGGCAGCCGGAGCAATACCAGGCCGGACGCGGCGGCGTGTCGATCGCCTTTTTCAGCACCGCTTCCTTGGCTTCGAGGAACATCAGCCGGGCCTTGATCGCATCGCTCTGGTGGAAGCGCGCAATGCGGCCGGCGATGACGCGCGCGATCTGCGCGATGGAGAAGTCAGCTTTCGCCGGCAGAAGCCATTCGCCGCGCGGATGCACCCACTCGCCCTGGTCGTCGAACTTGCCCACCACGCGCGGGCGCACGTCCGGATGCCAGTTGTAGAGCTGCTCCTTGAGCTGGTATTCCACCATCTGGCGTTTTTCCTCGACGACCAGAATCTCGTCCAGTCCTTTCGAGAACTCGCGCACCCCATCCGGCTCCAGCGGCCAGGGCATCGAAACCTTGAACACGCGGATGCCGATCTGCGCCGCGTTCTGCTCGTTGATCCCCAGTTCATCCAGCGCCTCCAGCACGTCCATGTAGGACTTGCCGGAAGCAATGATGCCCAGCTTTGCGTTGGGCGAATCTATGGTCGTGTGGTTGAGCTTGTTGAGCCGCGCATACGCCATGGCGGCGTAGATCTTGTAATCCTGCATCAGCGCTTCCTGCTTGCGCGCCTGCAGGCCGACGGTGTCCTGGGAGAGGCGGCAATTGAGGCCGCCTTCTGGCATGACGAAATCCGCCGGCACCAGCGTGCGCACCCGGAACGGATTCGCCTCGATGGAAGCGGAAGACTCGACCGTGTCGGCGAGCGCCTTGAAACCCACGGCGCAACCGGAGAAGCGCGACATCGCCCATCCGTGCAAGCCCAGCTCGATGTACTCCTGCACGTTGCAGGGATACAGCACCGGGATCATCGACGCGGAGAACAGGTGATCGCTCTGGTGCGGCAGCGTCGAGGAATAGGCGCCGTGATCGTCGCCCGCCACTAGCAGCACGCCACCGTACTTCGCCGTGCCGGCAAAGTTCATATGCTTGAACACGTCGCCGCAGCGATCCACGCCCGGGCCTTTGCCGTACCACATGGAAAACACGCCGTCGTAGTCGGATTCGCCGATCAGGTGAACCTGCTGCGTACCCCAGACCGAAGTCGCCGCCAGTTCCTCGTTTACGCCGGGCTGAAATTTGACGTGATGCGCTTCGAGGTGCGGCTGCGCCTTCCACAGCGCTTCATCGAGCCCGCCCAGCGGCGAACCGCGATAACCGGAGATGAATCCCGCGGTGTTGAGTCCCGCGACGGCATCCCGTTGCTGCTGGATCAGGGGGAGGCGGACCAGCGCCTGAATGCCCGTGAGGTAAATGCGGCCGGATACCGCTTTGTATTTGTCTTCCAGTGTGACGTCCTGCATGCACTGCTCCTGTAAGAACGGCCGGGGTTGTGCCCTGGCCGACTATTTTGCACCCTTGGCCGGTGGGCCGTAAGCGCGTTACTTCCATCCTGCGGTTCTTAAGCCCAACGCCGTCGCAGAGTACGCGGATACCCTACGTGCATAGCACGTCGGAGTACCCTTTTAGGACGCAGAGGAAAGACGGAGGATAACCGGGACAGGCTATGGAGAACGAGATCGTCGGCAGCGGCAACCACTGACGAAACTGCTCCAATCCAGTTCCTCTCTTTCCTCCCTGGCTTTTCCTCCGCGTCCTCTGCGTCCTGCTGCGCTTCAAGTGTGCCCTTGTCTGCGGTGAGAGCCGTTTTATCCCGCGTAGACGCGGTTCGCGCCGAGCATGACGTGCTGGTGCCCGCAACCGTTGGCGATCATCGGAAAACAGTTTTCCTGGGCGGCAACCGCGACGTCCAGGAAAAACGGGCCGTCGCTGGCCAGGCATTCGGCGAGCGCCGCCTCGAGTTCGGCCGGATCGGTGACGCGGCGCGCCTTCCAGCCGAAACCCTTGGCGACCGCCACGAAATCCGGCAGCGCCTCGGTGTAGCTGTGGCTATAGCGGCCTTCGTGAATCAGTTCCTGCCACTGCCGCACCATGCCCATGTAGCCGTTGTTGCACAGGACAACCTTCACCGGCGTGCGATGCTGCATGGCCGTGGAAAGTTCCTGGATGTTCATCAGCACCGATGCATCGCCGCTGACGCACACCACCAGTTTTTCCGGATGCGCGATCTGCGCGCCGATCGCCGCCGGCAGGCCGTAACCCATGGTGCCGGCGCCGCCCGAAGTCAGCCAGCGATGGGG
>CAYODB010000183.1:2127-3875 GCA_964402495.1 uncultured Bordetella sp. | reverse complement strand
CCCCATCGCTGGCTGACTTCTGGCGGCGCGGCCTTCGAGCTGGGTTTGCAGCGACTGCATCAACTGCTGCGGGACGATGCAGTCCTCGCGCTTGTCGAAACCGAGGGAATTCTCGGCACGCCATTCGGCGATCATCGACCACCAGGGTTGCAGACGCGCGGAATCCAGTGCGAATGGCGCCAGTTCCTCGTTCAGGGCCTGCAACAGTTGTGCGCCATCACCGACGATCGGCACATCCACACGCACCAGCTTGTTGATGGATGCCGGATCGATGTCCAGGTGGATTTTCTTGGCGTTCGGACAGAATTCGCTCAGCTTGCCGGTGACGCGATCGTCGAAACGCGCGCCGACGCATACAACGAGGTCGGCGTTGTGCATGGCGAGATTGGCTTCGAGCGTGCCGTGCATGCCCAGCATGCCGAGAAATTGCGGATCGGATGCCGGAAACGCGCCAAGGCCCATCAAGGTCAGCGTGCAGGGAGCACCGGTGCGCCGCACGAGCAGCGTAAAGGCAGCGGTCGCGGGCAGTCCGGAATTGATGAGTCCGCCGCCACCATAAAAGACCGGACGTTTCGCCGCGTGGATCAGGGCCGCCGCCTCGCGCAGCGCTGCGCGCGGCAGCGGTTTCTGCCTCGGTTTCGCACCTTCGTCCGCATCGCCATCAAGCACTGGCACAAACGAAGCAAGCTGCACGTCCTTGGGGAAATCCAGCAACACCGGTCCCGGCCGCCCCTGTGTCGCCTCCCTGAAAGCCTTGCGCACCAGGCTCCGAACCTGGTCTGCGCTGCGGATCTGCGCATTCCATTTGGTGACCGGACGGGAGATCCCCAGCGCATCGCATTCCTGGAAGGCGTCGCTGCCGATCAGGTTCGAAGCGACCTGGCCGCTGTTGCAGACGACGGCAACGGAATCACACAAGGCGTCGAGCAAACCGGTGGTCGTATTGCTCATGCCGGGTCCCGACGTCACCAGCACGACACCGGCCTTGCCGGTGGTGCGCGCGTAACCTTCGGCTGCATGCACGGCTGCCTGCTCGTGCCGGACCAGAACGTGCCGCAGCCGGCGCTCGCCGTGAAGTGCGTCGTACACGGGCAGCACCGCACCGCCCGGATAGCCAAAAATCACTTCGACTCCCGCCTCCACCAGCGCATCTATAAGGGCCTGGGCGCCGGTAAGCGCGGGACGGGACGCCGCCTTGTGGGCGGACACCAAAGTGCTCTGGAGGGCGCGATCGTTCATGGATGCATCTTATTGAGTAACCGCCGGAAAATGCATCTTTTATTCTGGTTTATATGGCAATATCAGGAATAATTTTCCTATTTCAGGAGATATCAAGGAATGGAACTCGATAACTTCGATATTGCCATCCTGACCGTCCTGCGGGACGACGCACGGGCAAGCCTGCAGGACATCAGTAACAAGGTCGGGCTTTCGACCACCCCATGCTGGAACCGGGTCAAGAAAATGGAAACCGAGGGCGTCATCCAGGGCTACACGGTACGCATCGATCCGGCGGCGATTGGTTTTATGGAAACCGTCATCGTCCAGGTCACGCTCGAGAGCCACAACGATGAAACGCTATACGCGTTCGGCAAGGCGCTCGGAGAGATTCCGGAGGTGCTCGAAGCCTTTCTCATATCCGGCGACTACGACTACTACATCCGCATCGCGGTGCGCGACACCCGCGATTACGAACGCCTGCTGCGCGAAAAGCTGTACCGGATTCCCGGCATCCGCCACAGCAAATC
>CAYODB010000183.1:0-2027 GCA_964402495.1 uncultured Bordetella sp. | reverse complement strand
GTCGCACTGGTTGTGCCGTTCTCGGCCGGCGGACCGACCGATATCCTGGCGCGCATCCTCGCGGCTTCAATGACCCGAGCCCTTGGGCAATCGGTGGTCGTCGAAAGCCGGCCTGGCGCCGGCGGCACGCGCGGCGCGGAGTATGTCGCGTCGGCGAAAGCGGACGGCTATACCTTCCTGATCCACCACAACGGCATGGCGACGGCTCCGGCCCTTTTTCGCCAGTTGCGCTACGACCCGCTGACCAGCTTCGAGTACGTGGGCCTGGTCGTGGACGTGCCGATGACGTTGGTTGCGCGCAAGGACCTGCCGCCGAAGGACGCGAAAGAACTGTTCGCCTATCTGAAAGCCAACAAGGAGAAAATCAATCTTGCCCACGTCGGCCCGGGCTCCGTATCGCACCTGTGCTCGATGATGCTCCGCAAGGCGCTGGGCATCGAGCTGACGGCCGTGGCCTTCCAGGGCACCGGGCCGGCGCTGGTTGCGCTGGAGGGGGGTCATGTCGACCTGCTTTGCGACCAGACCACGCAGACGCTGCCGCACATCAAGGCGGGGAAGATCAAGCTCTACGCAACCACGACGCGCGCCCGCATTCCGGCGCTTCCCGACACGCCGACCCTGCGGGAAACGGGCCTGAAGGATTTCGAGGTCATCGTCTGGCATGGAATTTATGCGCCGAAAGGCACACCCAAAGCAGCGCTCGACAAATTCAATGCGGCCCTCAAGGCGGCGTTGAAAGATCCGGCCGTCGCCCCGCGCATGGCCGAACTGGGCGGGCAGATCGTCTCCGAGTCCCGGCAGACACCGGCCGGCCTGCGCGACTGGCTGAAAGCGGAAATCGAAAAATGGACGCCGGTCATCCGCGCATCGGGTTCCTACCTGGACTGACATGGCACGTTTGATTGGCACGGCGCGTGGAACGGACAAGGCTGGCTTGTGATCGCACGACTGGCCGTCTTCCTGCGAGCGGGTGCCGCCGCCCTGGCATGGGCAGCGGTCGCGATGCCGGCATCGGGTCATCCTGGAAGACGGCATCTACAAGACGACCGGCGGCGTACGTCGTACGGGTCAACTCAGCGATGCCCGCTACGTCGGCACACAGTCGACCCTGCAGGCCGTCTACACGCCGACGCCAAGATGGACCTGGCTGGCTACGCTAGCCTATTTCGAAACCGGACGATTCCTCGACGAGACCCCGCCTTCGGATGACGTAACGTACTTCACTACCTGGGTGACGTTTCTCTTCTAGAGAAACTGAATAAGACATCCAGGACAGCACTCACCGCAGAGTACGCAAAGGATGCGGAGAAACGCCGAGCCAAGTCAATTCTCGATGAATTGCTGTGGGGGCAGAATTCCACGGAGTCCGATTTCAACACGCATCTGTTGATCCCTCTCAGCGGCTTTTTCTCAGCGCCCTTTGCGTACTCTGCGTTTAGTGCTTTCTAGACGTCGATGACAATCTTGCCGAAATGCTTCCCCTGCTCCATATGGCGGAAAGCTTCCGCGGCCTTGTTACTGCAGGAAGGCGGCGTCAAACCCGGCGACACTGTTAATTCCGCCGATACAGCAAACATTACACGAGAAAAGCCACCGGCCGCGCCTTCCCGAAGGATGCAGGTACGCGGAGAAGCCCGCTATAATCCGCCATGCTTTCCCGACAGGACTTTCGGCGGCGCGCCCTGCGCATTATGCAAGTCCATCATCGATGCTCGGAAAATTCCTGAAAATCTTCGGCGGGGACAACCTTGGCGGCGAGAAGCCGCCGCCGGCCACAGCGCCGGCCGCCGACAAGACGCCCGATGTCCTCGCCAACGAACTCGTCGCCGAAGGCAACCACGCGGAGCAAGCTGGCAATCTGCAGGTTGCCTGCGAACGCTACCGCAAGGCCGTGGAAACCGCACCCGGGAATGCCAACGCGCATCTCAATCTGGGCATCGGCCTCGAAGCCGCCGGCGATATCGAGCTGGCCTGCAAGTCCTACGAGACCGTTCTTCGAATCGATCCTGCCAATTCGTACGCGAACT
>CAYODB010000182.1:0-7566 GCA_964402495.1 uncultured Bordetella sp. | reverse complement strand
CGGCGGCGCCGATCTCGTCGGCGGTCGCAAGCCGCCTCAGCGGCGTGCGCGTGGCCTGTTCATCGCGCCACTTCTTGTCCAGGCCCTTGACGAAATCGGTGTCCACCAGCCCCGGGGATACGGAAACCACCCGCACCTCGGGCGCCAGCGCCCGCGCCAGCGACTTGGTCATCGAGTCGAGTGCGGCCTTGGATGCACAGTAGGCGATATTGCTGCCCATGGCCGTGACACCGGCAATGGAGGAGATGTTGATCACCAGTCCGTTGCCGCTGGCGACCAGCAGTTTTCTGAAAGCGCGGACCGCGGCAAATGGACCGCGTACGTTGACGCGGAAAATGTCGTCGATCAGGCCGTCGTCGAGTGCGTCCAGTTCCGGATGCGGGACATAACGCGTAATACCCGCGCAGTTCACCAGCACATCCAGCTTGCCGTGCTTCGCTTCCACGTCGGCGGCCAGCGCGACGAGCGCGGCGCTGTCATCCACGGGTACGTGCGCACTCGAATGTCCGCCGCCCGGCAATTCCGCCACCAGATCCTGAGCCGTCTTTGCGCCGTTGTTGTAGGTCACGACACAGGTCACGCCTGCATTGGCGAAATGGCGGCAGATCGCCGAACCGATCGCACCCGAGCCCCCTATGACGACAGCTACCTGGCTACGCAATTCATTCATGCGTTAGTTCCTGAACCACGGAGGGCACGGAGTACACGGAGAAAATCGACGGAGATAAACTGGCGAAGGAGAACAGTGCAGACTGGCATGCTATTCCACATCGAGCGCCTTGCCTTGCACCGTTGCCTCTGCTCTTCTCCGTGCTCTCCGTAGTTCAAGATGTACATATTCAAGCAGCGCGAAGCCGCCCATAGCGCTTGACGCGCAGGTCCGCCTGCGCCTTGTGGCCGGCAAAGCCTTCGACGGCGCACAGCCGCGAGCAGTAGTCGCCGATCATAGCCGAGGCTTCGGGCTTCACTCTCTGGTAGGTGCAGGTCTTGATGAACTTGCCGACCCACAGGCCGCCGGTATAGCGCGCGGCCTTGCGCGTCGGCAGCGTGTGATTGGTCCCGATCACCTTGTCGCCATAGGAGACGTTGGTTTCCGGGCCCAGGAACAAGGCCCCGTAGTTCGTCATGTTGCGCAGGAAGTAATCCGGATCACGGGTCATGACCTGCACGTGCTCGGAAGCGATGCGGTCGGCTTCCTTCACCATTTCCGCGTAGTCCTTGCACACGATCACCTGGCCGTAGTCCGCCCAGGCTTTGCCCGCGATCTCGGCGGTCGACAGCGTCAGCAACTGCTTCTCGACTTCCTTCATGGTGTCCTCGGCCAGCTTGCGCGAATTGGTGAGCAAAATTGCCGGCGAATTCGGGCCGTGCTCGGCCTGGCCAAGCAAATCCGTCGCGCACATTTCGGCGTCGCAGGTGTCATCGGCGATGATCAGGGTTTCCGTCGGCCCGGCAAACAAGTCGATGCCGACGCGTCCCGAAAGCTGGCGCTTGGCTTCCGCGACAAACGCGTTGCCCGGTCCGGCGATCATGTCGGTGGGCTTGATCGATGCCGTTCCCAGCGCCATCGCACCGATTGCCTGGACGCCACCGATGGTGAAAATCTCGTCCGCGCCGGCCAGGTGCATGGCGCCCACGATCGCAGGATGCGGGCTGCCTTTGTAGGGCGGCGCGCACGCAATGATGCGTTTCACGCCAGCGACGCGGGCGGTGACGATGCTCATGTGCGCCGATGCCACCAGCGGGTACTTGCCGCCAGGGACATAACAGCCGACGCTGTTTATCGGGATGTTCCTGTGGCCGAGGATCACGCCGGGCAGGGTTTCCACTTCGACGTCGCGCAAGGCGTCGCGCTGGATCTGCGCGAAATTGCGGATCTGCTCCTGCGCGAACTTGATGTCGTCGACAACCTGTTTTGGCAGTTGGCGGACACAGTCCTCGATCTCGCCCCTGGACATGCGGAAGTCTTCCGGCGACCAGTTGTCGAATTTCTTCGACATCTCGCGCACCGCCTGGTCCCCGCGCGATTCGATGTCCGCGAGGATGTCTTCGACGGTCTTGCGTACCTTGACGATGTCCGCCGCATCCTGTTCCGCGGAAATGCCTTTTTTCAGAAAAATAGCCATGTCTTGCTCTTTCGGGGAATGATGTAAGGGTCGTGGAGTCGCGGCAATGACTGCCCCGGGCTCACGCGGGAGAGCCCCTATTGTGCAAGGCGGCCTCCGTCAGCGTCAAACCGGGGTATTTCAGGGTCGCAGGAAGGGAAATTCGACGTCCGGCTTGCGGCCGGCGACCAGGTCAGCAAGCGATTTGCCGGACCCGCACGCCAGAGTCCAGCCCAGGGTGCCGTGCCCCGTATTGACGAAAAGGTTGTGGATCCGGGTCCGGCCAATGAGGGGCACGTTACTGGGCGTCGCGGGCCGCAGACCGGCCCACCTCGAAGCGGCCGCATAGTCGCCGGCCTCGGGAAAGTGCTGCCGGACCCTGTCGAGGATCGCCGTGCAGCGCGCCTCGTTGAGCGAAGTGTCGTAGTCCGAGAGTTCCGCGGTGCCCGCAGCACGCAGGCGATTGCCCAGCCTGGTCATGGCGATCTTGGCGCCTTCATCGGTCAGGCAGACCACGGGAGCCTTGTCGGGCTGCAGCAAGGGAATGGTGACCGAGTAGCCCTTTACCGGGTAGACCGGGATTGAAACGCCAAGCGGCCCCAGCAGGAACGGGCTGTAACTGCCCAGCGCGACCAGAACGGCGTCCGCTTGAAGCAGCTCGCGCTGTCCCTGTGCATCGCGGACCGCCGCCCCGTTCACGCTGCCGGCGGCAACGCTCAGGGATTCGACGGCATTCTGATAGCGAAAGCGGACGCCCGCACCGGCACACATTGCAGCCAGATTTGCGGTGAATTTGTAGGCGTCGCCCGATTCGTCTTCCGGGGCAAAGGTCCCGCCGACGATGCCGACCCGCGACGTGCGCAAGGCGGGTTCAATTGCGAAGCACTCGGTTGGGGTCTTGATGTTCATGTTGAAGCCATGATTTCGCATCAACTCGACACGTCCGTGTGCCATTTCCAGTTCCTGCTCGCTGCCGTGGACGTGCAGAATGCCTTTTTCGAGATGGTCGTAGCTGATGCCGGTGTCCCGACGCAAGGCCTGAAGCATGGCCCGGCTGTAGAGGGCCAGGCACAGGATGGTCAGCGTGTTTTGGCGAGTACGGGACGGCAGGCATTCGAGAAGGAAGCGCAATCCCCAGGCCCACTGGCGCGGATCAGCGCGCAGGCGGAACAGCAGCGGCGCATCCTCCCGGCCCAGCCATTTGAGGACTTTCATTGGCGCCGCGGGATTGGCCCAGGGCTCGGCATGGCTCACCGAGATCTGCCCGCCATTGGCGAAGCTGGTCTCCAGCCCCGCCGCCGGCTGGCGGTCGATCACCGTGACCTCATGCCCGTCTTTGGCCAGGTACCAGGCGCTGCTCACGCCGATGACACCGGCGCCGAGGATGATGATTCTCATGTCTGCACCGGGAATAGGCCGTGAATGCGTGAATACCGTGAATGCCGTAACGGCGCAGCATTCGCTTTGGATTCTTGTCCCACGATATTCACGGCCCTTGCGATATTCACGGCTTTACTGCGCCACCCAACCGCCATCCATGAGGATATCCGTGCCGGTCATGAACGACGCGCCGTCGCTGCAGATGTAGAGCGCAAGGCCGCCGATCTCCTCCGGCTTGCCCCAGCGCCCGGCGGGCGTCGCCGCGAGCAATGCCGCGTTTTTCTGCGCATCGGCGCGCAGCGGCGCAGTCAGGTCGGTTTCGTAGAACCCGGGGCTGATCGCAACTACGTTGATGCCGTCGCTCACCAATTCCAGCGCCAGGCACTTTGTGAGCGCCAGAACTCCCGACTTGGAAGCGCAATAGGCGCCGCGCCCGGCGCTGCCGACATGGGCCATGATCGAGGTGATATTGATGATGCGGCCCCATTTCGCCGCTTTCATGTGCGGAATGAATGCGCGCGATACCAGAAACAGGCCGGTCAGGTTGGTGTCCAAGACCAGCTTCCATTCGTCCAGAGAGAAGTCGGCCACATTCTTGCGCACCGCGGTTCCGGCATTGTTGATCAGGATGTGGGTGGCGCCGAAGCGCGCAATAACGTCCTTCTCCAGTTTTTTGACCTGGGCTTCGTCGCGCACGTCGGCAATGAAAATTTCGCTCTCGATGCCCTTGTCCGCAGCCAGTTTCTTCGTTTCCGCCAGCTTTTCCTGGTTGCGGCCCGCCAGCGCCAGTTTCGCTCCGGCTTCGCCGAGCGCCAGCGCCATGGCCCGGCCCAGGCCGCGGCTGGCCCCGGTGACGACAGCCACCCTGCCCTGCAGGAATTTGCCTTCCATGACCTTCCTCCTTGTGTGTTGCTGTTTTTTGCGAACGCGCAGTATAAACGGCGCCCGCATGCGGACGCATGGCTTTGGGCGGGCTGCCGCTAGTAGAATGCCCGGACAACAATGTGCGAACGCCTCCCGGCGGACCGCGCCGAGGAGGAGCAGTGATTACCAGCCACTACCGTTTCTGGCCGGAAGCGGTCCCGCGCGAAATCCCGCTGCCGGATCAGAGCGTGTATCGCAATCTGGAGTACTCGGCCGCACGTTTCCCCGACAAGGCAGCACTGATTTACTACGGTTCGGTGCTTACCTATGCCCGTTTCAAGCGTGACGTCGACGCCCTGGCCGGCTTCCTCCAGGACGTGGCCGGGGTCAAGCGCGGGGACAGGGTGCTGCTGTACATGCAGAACAGCCCGCAGTTCATGATTGCCTTCTATGCCATCCTGCGGGCCGATGCGGTGGTGGTGCCGGTCAATCCGATGAACCTGACCGAGGAACTGCGGCATTACGTTGCCGACAGCGACGCGACGGTCGTCCTCACCGGGCAGGAGCTTTTCCCGCAGATCGGCCCGTTGCTGGCGGACGGCCTGAAGCACATCGTCGTTGCCGCCTACTCCGATACCATCATCGGGCCGATCGACCTCAAGGCGCCCGAGGTGGTACAGCAGCCACGCCTGGCGATCGCCGCGCCGGGGGTCACGCTTTGGTCCGACGCCATCGGCCGGAGTATCTCCCCCCGGGCGCACGTCGCCGGCCCGGACGACTTGTGCGTCATGCCTTATACCTCAGGCACCACGGGCAAGCCCAAAGGCTGCATGCATACCCATCGTAGCGTCATGAGCACCACGGTATCCGGTTCGGTGTGGGTCGACATGAACGCCGAATCGGTGATTCTTTGCACCATGCCCCTGTTTCACGTCACCGGCATGCAGTGCAGCATGAACCAGCCGATTTACCAGGGTTCGACCATCGTGCTGCTGACGCGCTGGGACCGGGACACGGCTTCTGCGGTAATCGAACGCCACAAGGTGGAAGGCTGGACGAACATTTCCACCATGGCGATCGACTTTCTTTCCAATCCGGATCTCGGCCGGTACGACATTTCCAGCATGAAACACATTGGAGGGGGCGGCGCAGCCATGCCGGAGGCCGTCGCCCAGCGGCTGCAAGACCTGACAGGTTTGTCTTACATTGAAGGCTACGGCCTCTCGGAAACCATGGCGCCGACGCACATCAATCCGCCGCAACGCGCCAAGAAGCAATGCCTGGGCATCCCGATCTGCGACACCGATGCGCGCGTGATCAACCCCGATACGCTGGCCGAACTGGGGCCGCGCGAGACCGGTGAAATCGTTTCGCGCGGCCCCCAGGTCTTCGCCGGTTACTGGAAGAACCCAGCGGCGACCGAGGCCACGTTCATCCAGCTCGACGGCAAGCGCTTTTTCCGCACCGGCGACCTCGGCTACTACGACGAGGACGGCTACTTTTTTATCGTCGACCGGCTCAAGCGCATGATCAACGCGGCCGGCTACAAAGTGTGGCCGGCCGAGGTCGAAACCATGCTTTACCGCCACCCGGACATCCAGGAGGCTTGTATCATCGGCACACACGACAGCCGGCGCGGGGAAACCGTCAAGGCCGTGGTGGTGCTAAAGGAAGCGAGCCGGGGCAAGGCGCGGGAGGAAGACATCATCGAATGGGCGCGTGCCAACATGGCCGCCTACAAGGTGCCGCGCGTCGTGGAGTTCGTCGAGCGCCTGCCCAAGTCCGCCACCGGCAAGATCCAGTGGCGGCTGCTGCAGGAAACGGAAAACAGGAAAACGACGGTCTGAAAACGAAATGGAAGCAAGGCACCTGCAGCACTGGCCGAAGCAAATCCCCCGGCACCTCACCGTTCCCGCGACCTCCCTTTACGCGAACCTGGAAATATCCGCGCAGCGCTTCCCGGAAAAAACGGCCACTGTTTTCTACGATGCCCGGATTTCCTACCGGGCACTGAAACAGCAGGCCGAACTGCTCGCAGGCTTCCTGCAGAACCGCTGCGGCGTGCGCAAGGGCGATCGCGTCGTGCTGCAGATGCAGAATTCCCCGCAGTTCATCATCGCCTACTACGCGATCCTGCGTGCGGATGCCGTCGTGCTTCCCGTCAGCCCGATGCACGTGACCGACGAACTGGCCCACTACTTCGACGACTCCCGGGCTGCGACCATTCTCACCTCGCAGGAGCTTTATGCGCAGGTGCGGCCGTTGCTCGGAAAGCAGGTCAAGCACGCCATCGTCGCGACGTATTCCGATTGCCTCGGCGAAGGCGCGGCCCTGGAGATTCCCGAGTTCGTCAGGGAGTCGCGCAAGAATTTCACCGATCCCGGCGCGGTTTCCTGGTTTGATGCCCTTGGCGCGCACTACAAGCCGCTGCCCGCCAATGCCGCGCCGGACGACCTGGCGGCATTGATCTACACCTCGGGCACCACGGGTAAATCCAAGGGCTGCATGCACACCCATCGCACGCTCATGACCACGGCAGTGGGTGCCGCACTCTGGGAGGGATTCAACGCCGACTCCGTGGCGCTGGCGACCGCGCCACTGTTCCACGTCACCGGCATGCAGCACAGCATGAACGCGTCGATTTACGCCGGCGCCACCATCGTCATCCTGCCGCGCTGGAATCCGGATGCGGCCGGCTACATGATCGAGCGCTATGGTTGCACGCACTGGGCCAACGTACCGACCATGGTAGTCGACCTGCTAGCCCACCCTCCCACGGCGGGGCGAAATCTTTCATCACTGACCAACATTTTTGGCGGCGGGGCCTCCATGCCGGAGGCCGTGGCACACAAGCTCTTTGAGCTTTTCGGCATCGAATACATGGAAGCCTACGGGATGACCGAAACCATCTCGCAGACGCACATGAATCCGCCGCACAAACTGCGCAAGCAGTGCCTGGGATTCCCGACCTTCGATACCCATGCGATGGTGATCGACCCGGAAACTCTGGCACCGCTGGGACCGAACGAGCAGGGGGAAATCCTCGTCAGCGGCCCGCAACTGATGCTCGGCTACTGGGAACACCCGGAAGCCAATGCAGCGGTGTTCATCGAAATCGACGGTCGCAAGTATCTGCGCACCGGCGACCTCGGGCGCTACGACGAGGATGGTTTCTATTACATCGCCGACCGGCTCAAGCGCATGATCAATGCTGCGG
>CAYODB010000181.1:6259-7632 GCA_964402495.1 uncultured Bordetella sp. | reverse complement strand
AAGGTCCGACTTGCCGATCTTGCGCGACACCAGGCTGATCGCAATGTAAAAGTCCCTTTCGCTGCCAGACTGCAACGCCTTCGCAGTCGTCGCCAGCCAGGCGCCTGCGTCGGCGGGGAGCCGTGCCTTGAGCCATTGATCGAGCAGTTGCAGCGGGTTCATGTTCATGCCGCCTTCGCCACAGCAGACTTGCCCGCGAATACATGGTCGAGAAGCAGGCGCTTCACGTCGGTGGCACGCACCGCCTCTTCTCCCTTCAGCAGTTCCGGAGCCGAGGTGATGAACAGCGGGCCTTCCTCGGCACGATCGGTCGGGCGGCCATGCGAGCCCTTGACCAGGGTTGCATCGAGCGATATCACGTCCATGAGATAACGCATGCCCAGTTTCTTCTGGGCCAGCCGCAATGCAATCCGCAACTTGGCCAGCGGCAGCGCCGGATCGATGAACAGTTCGACCGGGTCGTAGCCGGGTTTGCGGTGGATGTCCACGGTGCGTGCGTAATCCGGCGCTTTTGCGTCGTCCAGGAAGTGGTAATAAGTGAACCAGCTATCCGCGCGGGATATCGCCACGAGCTCGCCCGAACGCGGATGGTCAAGGCCCATCTCGCGCTTGCCCGCTTCGTCGAGCACGCGCTCCACCCCGGGCAGCGACCGCAGCAGGTCGGCAACCTTGTTGACGAGTTCCGGACGCTGTACGTACACATGCGCGATCTGGTGGTCGGCAAGCGCAAACGCCTCCGAGGCACCGGCGTCGAGTTGCTCCCGGCCCAGTTCCTCGCGCACGCGCAGCCACCCGGCCTGACGCAGCGCGCGATTGATGTGCACGGGCCGGGAAACTTCCGTGATGCCGTACTCGGAGAGCGCGACGACATGCGCGCCCGCGCGCTTCGCCATTTCGATCAGTTCGCCGCAAACTGCGTCCACATGGGCGACGTCCCGTGCGATGTCCGGATGATTCGGGCCGAGGCGCTGCAGGTTGTAGTCGAGATGCGGCAGGTAAACCAGCGTCAGGGTGGGGCGATACTTCCCGAACACATGCTGCGTGCTGCGCCCGATCCAGTTCGTCGATGTCATGTCGGCCGCCGGGCCCCAGAACCTGAATAGCGGAAACTCGCCGATGGCGGCCTGCAACTCATCGCGCAGTTCCGGCGGATAGGTGTAGACGTCGGGGAGCTTGCGGCCGTCCGCGGGATACATCGGCCGCGGCGTGGCAGAGATGTCGGCGGTGGAGTACATGTTGTACCACCAGAACATCTTGGCGCAGGTGAAAGCCGGATCGCGGCGCTTGGCCGCTTCCCAGATTTTTTCTCCATGCACCAGCCGGTTCGACTGGCGCCACAGCCAGATCTCGGAAAGATCACGGAAGTACCAGCC
>CAYODB010000181.1:0-6249 GCA_964402495.1 uncultured Bordetella sp. | reverse complement strand
GCCCGTCACGAACGTCGACTGGACCGTGGTCGTCACGGCGGGCACCACCGTTTCCAGCGGCCGCATCGCCCCCTGCCGCGCCAGCGCGCCCAGGTTCGGCGCGTGCGCGAGCAATGCGGGGGTCATCCCGACGACATTGAGTACCAGAGTGCGGCTCATGCTTTCGATTGCTTCGACATCCTTGGCGACATCCTTGGCGGCATCCGTGGCCCTTCGATGAAGCCTGGATTCGGCTACGCCGACGAACTACACCGCCCCGGAATCACTCGCGGCGGAATCACGTATGCGAACTCCTCATATGAACTTCGACCCCGGCGGTTCGGGTCTGTTCTTGTCGTGCCGGAGCCCTGCGCCCTGTTTTCCCCGTGCAGACGAAGGCCTCAGGGATGGGCGGAGTATAACGTGCAGGGGGCTTCGTTGGAGTTACGCGGGGACATGCGCCGGGCGCAATCCGGGGTGGAAGTTTTTTTGCACTGCAGCGAAGCTGCCCGGCACCGATCCGGCGGGACCGATTCCCGGTCGGCTGCACTTCAGCCGGCTTGCGGATTTTCTTCCGGTTCGAAGCCGCTGGCGATCAATCCGTGGGCGAGCGCGATGCGAACCACCTGCGCGCTGTTGCTGACGTCGAGCTTGTGCTTGATGCTGGACTGGTAGTTGGCCACGGTTTTGTAGGACAGGCAGAGAATCTTCGAGATCTCCTGCAACGAGTGTCCCGCCACCAGCAGGCGGAATACTTCGAATTCACGCGCGGACAATGCATCGATCGGATTATCGCGCCCGGGCAGCATCTGCACCGCAAGCTCCTGGGCCATTTCATGGCTGATGTAAAGTTTCCCGGCGGCCACCAGACGGACCGCCTCCACGAGGACTTCCGGAGCGGCGGACTTGGTCACATAGCCGCGGGCGCCGGCCTGCAGCGCCCGTGACGAAAACACGGTGTCTTCATGCATGCTGAACATCAGGATCTTCGCGTCCGGGAGGCGCGCGACGATGCGCCGCACCGCCTCGATGCCGCCGATCCCGGGCAAGTTGATGTCCATCACGGTGACGTCCGGCTGCAGTTCGCAGACCGTGCGATAAGCCTGCTCGCCGGTCGACACATCGGCAACCACCGAGATGTCATCGGTACGTTCCAGGAGGCGCCGGTAGCCTTCGCGCACCACCGCGTGGTCATCCACCAGCACCACGCGCACCGCTTTCCTTGTCTCGCTCATTTCGGGTCTCCAGCGGGTATGGCGGCCCGGATCCGCACGCCGCGGCCCGGTGCGCTTTCGAGTTCGAACCGTCCTGAAAGCGACTCGACGCGCTCGCGCATGCCCGCCAGACCCAGGCCCTGGTTGCGCCGGCCGGGATCGAAGCCGCGGCCGTCATCCTCGAATCCGAAGCGTATCTGATCCCGGTCGCGCATCAGGGAAATCGCCACGTGCCCGGCATCGGCATGCTTGGCGACATTGGTCAGGCATTCCTGCACCAGCCGGTAGAGGGTAATGTTGACCTGCTCTCCCAGACCGTCGAGCTCTCCTTGGGCATCGAATTCGCAGCGCACCCGGGCGTGGCGGCGCTGCCACTGCTCCACACCGTATTGCACCGCAGAGCGCAGGCCCAGCTCGTCGAGCGCCACCGGCCGCAGCCTCTGCATGAGGCTGCGCACAACGTCGTAGACGTGGCTCGAAACATCCATGATGGCCTGGGCACTGCGCCGGACTTCCGACCCGGCTTCGCTCTGGTCGCGGATGCTGACCGCATCCACCTTGATTGCGTTAAGACATTGCCCAAGCTCGTCGTGCAGTTCCCGGGCCAGATGGCGGCGCTCCTCCTCCTGGACCTGCATTGAGCGCTGCGAGAGCATGCGGTTGTCGTCGAGTGCCCGCGCCAGCGCCTGCTGCGCGGTCAACCTCAGCTTCAGTTCTTCCTGCGCATGACGGAAGCGTCGCCAGGAAAACCACGCCATGGCGATCGCCAGGACCACGATCGTGACCGGCAGTTCATCGACCTGATAGGTTTCGAACGTACGCAGCGCGGAGACCAGGCCCTCGTTGATTTCGAAGGCAACTGACACGGCGAAGGCCAGGATGGTTGCGCTCGCGACAACAATCAGGTCGACGGCGACCGAGGGCCTCAGGCCCCCGGCGGAGGGGGGCTGCATGCTCTGTGAAAGTGGACTCATGGTAATGGCCTGGGCTTGCCGTCCATCGGACGCCGATGAATCATGGGCGCCGGTGGACCGGGGACAACCTGTATAGCGGAAGGCAACCCGGGCCGCAAAGGGATTATTTCCCGAACCGGGTTCCGGTCACGGACGGCCGCCCTTCCGCTGGGGTCTTCCCCTGGGGTCTTCCCTTGGGGTCTTCCCTTGGGGTCTTCCCCTGGGGTCGCGAGTCGCCTGCAGTCGAAAATCGCCGCGATTTTACGCCCCGATTGACGGCTAAAATAATGGGATCCGCCGTTCGGGATCGGGCAACCGGTCAGGTACGGGTCGTACCGGCGCATGCGATCGGGAATTTTTCCCGATCCCGAAGGGAGCCAGTCCCTGATGTCCGGGAACCGCCACCATTAGATTTCGGGTGTCGTGCGGGTGCGGCATCCGGGAGGACGAGGCCCAACCCGAGGAGGGGCGGACCGGCCTGGTCCGCAATTTTCAAAAAATACGGCAAAAATACGAAAGGGATTGTCGCAATGGTCTGGAATTTTCTGCGTTCGCGTGCCTGCCTGGCCTTCATCGCCGGCTTGTGTTTTTCCGGCATGGCCGTTCAGGCAGCGGATAATCCGGCTGCGGCACTGGAAGCCCCGACTGTCGAAGTCATCAGCACCACCCCCATCCAGGGCATCGGCGTGCCCGTCGACCAGGTGCCGGCGAATGTCCAGATCACGACGGGCGCGGACATCCAGAAGCAACACACGCTTGACCTGTCCGAGTACATCAACAACAACCTGAGCAGCGTCACGCTCAATCACGGCCAGAACAATCCATTCCAGCCCGACGTCAATTTCCGCGGGCTCTCGGCGTCACCCCTGCTCGGGACGCCGCAGGGGCTGTCAGTCTTCGTCGACGGCGTGCGGGTCAATGAGCCCTTCGGCGACGTGGTTAACTGGGACCTGATCCCGCAAAATGCAATCTCCACGCTCACGCTCATCCCCGGATCGAATCCGGTATTCGGCCTCAACACGCTGGGCGCGGCGTTATCGGTGAGCACCAAGTCGGGCTTCCAGTATCCCGGCGCTGCCGTATCGCTGTCAGGCGGTTCCTGGGGCAGAAAGGGCGCACAAGTCGAATACGGCACCCACGGCGAAACGACCGATCTCTTCATTGCCGGCAATTTTCTTGAAGAGGATGGCTGGCGTGAACATTCGCCCAGCCGCCTCAAGACCCTTTTTGCCAAGGCAGGATTCGAGCGTGCGGACACCGATTTCGACGTGTCCCTGTCACTGGCAGACAATAAACTCGAAGGCACGCAGGCACTGCCGCTCGGCTGGCTCGACACGCGGGAGCAGGCCTATACCTGGCCGGACCGCAACCAAAACCAGGTCGCATTCCTCAACGCGCGCGCCAGCCACTTTTTGTCGGACGACAGGCTGCTGGCAGGAAACGTCTACTACCGGCGCTACACCAACGACAACTTCAGCAGCAACGTCAACGACGATTGCGAAGATCCGGGGATTAATCCGGGAGCGTGTGCCGGCGGGTTCGGCGCGGGCGAACCACAGGCGATAAACGACCTCAGCACCATCGAGACAACCGGGTACGGCGGGTCGCTCCAGGTCACGTTCCTGGGCGACCTTGGCAACAGGAAAAACAATCTGACAGTCGGCGCCAGTGCCGATTTCGGCAAGACGGATTTCTCCCAGCAAGAGGAAGAGGCCGACTTTACCGCCGAGCGCGGCTCCATCGGCTCCGGCGTATTCAGCCTCGAAACCGATGTCGAAACCACCAACGACTACTACGGTCTCTATTTCACCGACGTCTATTCATTCGACGAGCGCTGGCATCTGACGTTGTCAGGCCGTTATAGCTGGGCGAACACCACGATAAGGGACAAGACAGGCCTGGAACCGGCGCTCAACGGGGACCATACGTTCAAGCGCTTTAATCCGGCCGCCGGTCTGAACTTCAATCCGACGCCCGCGCTGTCGACCTATGTTTCCTACAGCGAGGGAATGCGTGTGCCGACGCCGGTCGAACTGACGTGCGCGGACCCCGCCGCCCCTTGCCGGCTTCCCAATAATTTTCTCGCTGACCCGCCTCTGGAGAAGGTCGTCGCGAAGACGGTTGAAATCGGGGCGCGGGGCCGGCTGTCGGAGTCGTCCGGCTGGAGTGCGGCGGTCTATCGCACGGATCTGGACAACGACATCATTTTCATTTCCAGCGGTGGTGCCGTGAACGCCGGCTTTTTCCAGAATGCCGGCAGGACCCGCCGGCAGGGCCTGGAACTGGGCTTGCACGGGCGCGTGGACAAGCTGAACCTCGCCGTCAACTACGGTTTCGTCAACGCGGAGTTCGCCTCCCCCCTGACGCTGAACAGCCCCAGCAATTCCTCCGCGGCCGTCAACGGCGATATTCAGGTCGCTTCCGGCGACAGGATTCCGGGAATTCCGCAGCATTCCGTCAAGCTGCGCGCGGAGTACGAATTCACCGAAGCGCTTTCACTGGGCGGCAACGCGGTGTATTTCTCATCCCAGTATGCCCGCGGCGATGAGAACAACCAGGATGCCAATGGCAGAGTCCCGGGCTATGCCGTCTTCAACCTGGATGCGAGATACCAGTACACCAGGCAACTGATGTTCTTCGGCCGGATCAACAATCTGTTCGACAAGGAATACGAAACTCTGGGCGTTCTCGGCGAGAATTTCTTCAACGGTCCCGGACGCACGTTCGATGCGGGCAATGTGACCGGCGAGCAGTTCCGCTCCACCGGCGCACCGCGCGCCGCATGGGTGGGCGTGAATTACACGTTCGAAAAACTGCCGCGCCGCTAGTCGGCGTGGGCCACCGCCCGGGAAATGCATGAGGTCCAGGCAGGTTTGCGCAGGGCGGATATGAAGCACGATTGCCGCCCTGCCCCTATAATTCGCGGGGTGATCCGACCTGACCGTGCCAGTGACTGCATCCACGTCCCAGAAAACCTTTAAAGGCGGATGCCATTGCGGCGCTGTGCGCTTCGAAGTGGACGCCACCGACCCGATCCAGGCACTGGATTGCAACTGCTCGATATGCGGACGCACCGGGTTCCTGCACCTGATCGTTCCTGCATCCAGATTCCGCCTGCTCTCGGGTACGGACAGCCTCATCACCTACACCTTCGAAACCGGCGTGGCGAAACACCTGTTCTGCAGGCATTGCGGGATCAAGTCTTACTACATCCCGCGCTCCAACCCGGACGGGTTCAGCGTCAACGTGCGCTGCCTGGACGGCTACCCGGACCTGCCCATGGCGGTCGAAAGCTTCGACGGCCGCAACTGGGAAGCTGGCGGCGCCGCCTTGCGCAATCTTTCCCTCGACAGCACCCAAAAATGAAAAACCAGAAGATCAACGCCCTTATATTCGACGTCTTCGGCACCGTGGTGGACTGGCGCGGCAGCATCATCCGCGAAGGCCGCGCCTTCGGCCGCGAAAAGGGACTCGATGTCGACTGGACGGCTTTCGCCGATGCGTGGCGCGCAGGCTACAAGCCGGCCATGGACGAGGTGCGCAACAAAACCCTGCCCTGGATGAACATCGACCGCCTGCACCGGCTCATCCTCGACGACCTGCTGGTGAAGTTCAACATCCGCACGTTAAAGGAAGTCGACAAGGAACATCTCAACCGCGTCTGGCACCGGCTGAAGCCCTGGCCCGATTCGGTGCGCGGACTCAAGCGCCTGAAGAAGCTCTACGTGATCTCACCATTGTCGAACGGCAACGTGGCGCTGCTGACCAACATGGCCAAAAACGCGGGCTTGCCGTGGGATTGCGTGCTATCGGCCGAACTGTTCCGGCACTACAAGCCGGATCCGGAAGCCTACCTCGGCGCGGCCGAAATGCTGGGCTTCAAGCCTGCGGAAGTGCTCATGGTGGCGGCGCACAAGGACGATCTGCGCGCAGCGAAGCGCTGCGGGCTGCGTACGGCTTTCGTACGCCGGCCGAAGGAACAAGGCCCGCAAGTAAAGCTCGACCTCACCGATGAGCGCAGCTTCGACCACAACGCCGACGATTTCCTCGACCTGGCGCGCCAGCTCGGTGCCTGGAAACAGGACTGAGTGCTGTGTACCGGG
>CAYODB010000180.1:4782-7716 GCA_964402495.1 uncultured Bordetella sp. | reverse complement strand
CCCATGCCCACGCCCGGCGGCGTGCCGGTGCTCACCACGTCGCCCGGGGTCAGTGTGCACATGTAGGACAGGTAGGAAACCAGCTTCTTCACCCCGAAGATCATGGTACTGGTGCTGCCGGTCTGCTTGCGCTGGCCGTTCACGTCCAGCCACATGGCGAGGCTCTGCGGATCCTTGATCTCGTCGGCGGTGACGAACCACGGCCCCAGAGGGGCAAAGGTATCGAAGCTCTTGCCCTTGGACCACTGGCTGCCGTGCTCGAGTTGCCATTCGCGTTCGGAAACGTCGTTGCAGATCATGTAGCCGGCGACGTAGTTGAGCGCGTCGGCCTCGCTGACGCTCTGCGCTTTCTTGCCGATGACGAAGGCGAGTTCCACTTCCCAGTCGCCTTTCTTCGAACCCTTCGGCAGCTTCACTGCGTCGTTCGGTCCAGTGATGGCGCTGATCGCCTTCATGAACACGACCGGTTCCGCGGGGATCGGCAGATTGGACTCCTTGGCGTGATCCGCATAGTTCAGTCCGATGCAGATCAGTTTCGGCACATTGGCGATCGGCGAACCGAGGCGTGGATTGCCGCTGACCTTTGGCAGGCTGTCGACGTTCACCGCGCGCAATTTGGCGATGCCTTCCGGCGAGACCGTGCTGCCGTCGATGTCCTTCACCACGCCCGACAGGTCGCGGATGCCGCCCTGCGCGTCGAGCATGCCGGGTTTTTCTTTTCCTGCTTCTCCGTAACGTACCAGTTTCATTTTTATCTCCTGATCAAAAACGCAGCACTCACCGCAGAGGACGCAGAGGACGCGGAGGAAAGGCAAAACGAGAGGGAGAAAGTATGCGATTGCCGCTTGACCGGAGAAGGCTACTTTCCGGATAGCTCGATTTCTCGAACTGAATTCGGTCGCTTTCCCGATTTTCCTCTGCGCCCTCTGCGTTCTCCGCGGTAAGTGTGTAAAAGAACTAGCTAGATGGTTATGCCGCCGTCGATGATCACGGCCTGGCCGGTCATGAACACGGATTCGTCGGACGCGAGGAACACCGAAATTTCGGCGAGTTCCTCGGCCTTCGCCAGGCGTCCCATCGGCTGGCGCGCCACGAAGTCCTTGCGCGCCTGCACCGGATCCTCGAAGGCATTGATGCGGTCACCCAGCGACGGGGTGTCGACGGTGCCGGGGCAGAGCGCATTGCAACGGATGCCCTGCTTGACGTAGTCGATGGCGATGGATTTTGTGAGTCCGATGACGGCAGCCTTGGAGGCGCCGTAGACGAATCTGTTGGCAATGCCCTTGATGCTGCCCGCCACGGATGCCACGTTGATGATCGAGGCGCCGCCGTTGTCGAGCATTCTCGGCAGGAAGCTGCGGATCACGACATAGTGGCTGCGCACATTGAGATTGAAGGAGAAATCCCAGTCCTTGTCCGCACACTGCAACACCGTGCCATGGTGGACGAACCCCGCGCAATTGAAAATCACGTTGGGCGCGCCGATTTCCTTCGCGAGTTTTTCGATCTCACCGTCCTTGAGGACGTCGAGTTTGCGGATTTCGATGCCGGGCTCGCCCTTGAGTTCGGCGAGCTTCGCCTCGTTCAGGTCGGTCGCCCACACTTTGGCGCCCTCGCGTGCGAACGCGAGGGCGGTTGCACGCCCGATGCCTTGCGCGGCGGCGGTGACGAACGCCACCTTCCCACTGAGTCTTCCGGCCACTGCTCTCCCCCTTCGGATTATGACTGCCGATTTTCGCGAGGCGTAAGTATGCCACAGGCGCGGAGCAGCCCCGCGGAGTGGTGACCCTTCGATGTTGCGGCGCGTTTGACGCCGGCCCTGTGCCGGTTCATGGCGCGTGGCTGTACTGTATTATTCCCGCCACGGGCGCCGTGAAGTCGGAACGACTGGCGCGAAACAATAATCCGTGGTTCATCTTCCATTCCTTCGATGGACACCCATTGTTCAAACATCGCCGGCGCCCGCCGAACCTTGAGCCAAAGGTGAAGTTCTTCCGCGAATGCTTCAACGATTTCCCCCAACTTGCACAATTCAAGGCCGAGAGTGAAGTTTTATTCACGAGATTTTCGGCTGCCGCAACGAAGCGAAACGATCTCGTGCACGGCGCTATCGCAACCACCTCGGCAGAAGACGGTACGTTCATTTTTTTGAAGATTGATGTAAAGCCCACAGACCATCACAGCATCCGTTCAGTCTTCCTCGACGATTCGGATTGGACAGAATTTCGACGAGAGTTATTGCATCTTGGCAAGGACGGGCAGTCACTCGCGCAAAGAGTGTGGGATGCCCTGAAAGAACACACATGATCGCGTCGCTGGGTGCCGATTGCTGCGATGCCTCTGGCCGGAGCACATTACGACAGGGCGCTGCGGCGCCCCGTATCTTTTCAGGCGGCGGCTTTTTTGCGCTCGACCAGCAGGGACATGACGATCGAGGCGATGAACAGCGGGATGCTCAGCGCCACGAGCGCGGTGTAGGCCGCCGGGCCACCGACTCCGGCGAGCAGTGCCGCGCCCGAGGCGGTGCCGACCGCCTGGCCGAAGTACATGGCCGAGGAATTCATTGCCACGGAAACCGGGGCGTGGGGCGGCGAGATCATAACAAGCCGGGCCTGCTGGGAGCTGTTGGTCGAGAAGCAGCCGATGCCCCAGAGAATCAGGAAAACGATGAGCAACGGCCAGGAGCCCGGCACGAATATCCAGATGACGTGGGAAGCGAGCATCGACAGCAGCCCATACAGCGTGACCTGCGCTGAGCCGATGCGATCGACCAGCCGCGCGCGGGTCGAAGCGGGCCGTCAGGGTAGCGAATACCGGCGCGGTCAGGCAGACGGTAAGGGCGAAAGCGGTGATCAGTTGCGCGGCGACCGGGACGGTAACTCCGAGTCCCTGTGCCAGGGCCGGCAACATGCCCGGGACGATTAGCGTTCCCGT
>CAYODB010000180.1:0-4772 GCA_964402495.1 uncultured Bordetella sp. | reverse complement strand
CGAAATTGCCGAAGCAAAGAACCCGGAGCCGCAGATCCATCGGGGGTGTTGTTGCTCTTTCGGAGCCCCGGGGACGGCGGCTAGGGGGCAAGTGATGCTAACACGGCTGTTCGGCCCTACCGAAGGCCGGAACAGCCACTCCCCCAAACCGGCCCCGTCGGCATAAAATGGCGCCTCGTTCTGATCCGCCTTGTTCTGATCCGGCGCGGCCCGAAGTACCGTGCAGCCCGCCAGCGCCCACCGAAGGAGACTCGAAATGTTGCAAGCAGCCGATTTGACCATTCGCCTCAACCCCGCGGACGATGTGGTGATCGCGCGGGTGGAACTGCCCGCCGGCACCGAAATCATCAAGGAAAAGATCCGCACGGCGGTCACCGTTCCTCCCGGCCACAAAATCGCCACGCACGACATCACCGAAGGCTCGCCGGTGCGCCGCTACAACCAGATCATCGGATTTGCGGTAAAGCCCATCAAGGCTGGCGACCACGTGCATGTGCACAACCTGGCGATGGGCGATTTCCAGCGCGATTATGCATTCTGTGCGGACTTCAAGCCCGTGGAGTACGTGCCCAACCCGGCGACCTTCCAGGGCATCGTACGCGAAGACGGCCGAGTGGCGACCCGCAACTACCTGGGTGTGATCTCCAGCGTGAATTGCTCGGCGCACGTATGCCGGACCATAGCCAAGTTCTTCGATGAAGACTTCATGGCGCAGTATCCCAACGTGGACGGCGTGGTGCCCATCCACCACAAGACCGGCTGCGGAATGGGCTCCGAAGGTGAACCCGTCGACCTGCTGCGCCGCGTGCTGGCCGGCTATGCGACGCATCCGAACTTCCATTCTTCGCTGATGATCGGACTGGGTTGCGAAGCCAACCAGATCAACAATCTTCTGGCCGCGCAGGGATTGAAGCGTTCCCGCCAATTGCAGGCCTTCACCATTCAGGAGACGGGCGGCACCAAGAAGACCGTGGCGGACGGAATCGCGCGCATCAAGGAATTGCTGCCGGACGCGAACAAGGCGAAACGCGAGACGGTCCCCGCTTCGCACCTGACCCTTGGATTGCAGTGCGGCGGCTCCGATGGCTATTCAGGCATCTCCGCCAATCCGGCGCTCGGCGCCGCGGTGGACATCCTGGTGCGCAACGGCGGCAGCGCTATCCTGTCGGAAACGCCGGAAGTGTATGGAGCCGAGCACCTGCTGACCCGCCGTGCTGCGACCCGGGCGATCGGCGAAAAGCTGGTCCAGCGCATCCACTGGTGGGAGGACTACACCACCAGGCTGGGCGGTGAAATGAACAACAATCCTTCGCCCGGCAACAAGGCCGGCGGCCTCACCACGATCCTGGAAAAGTCGCTCGGCGCGGTCGCCAAGGGCGGCACGCAGGCGATGATGGGCGTTTACGAATACGCCGAGCGCGTCTCCGTCAAGGGTTTTGTGTTCATGGACACCCCGGGCTACGATCCGGTTTCCGCCACCGGCCAGGTTGCCGGCGGCGCCAACATGATCTGCTTTACCACCGGCCGCGGTTCGGCCTATGGCTGCAAGCCGTCCCCCTCGCTGAAGCTCGCCACCAATACGGCGATGTTCGACAAGCAGGAAGACGACATGGACATCAACTGCGGCGTGATCGTCGACGGCAAGGCCAGCATCCAGGACGTCGGCCAGAAATTCTTCGAGATCATCCTGCGCACCGCTTCCGGCGAACCGAGCAAGAGCGAAGCAATGGGTTACGGCGAAGACGAATTCGCGCCGTGGATTCTTGGGCCGACGATGTAAGGGCCGCAAGGGCCGTGAATGTCGTGAATGCGTGGCCGCCCTAAGGGACGGCGACTGGAAAGGTCGTAGTCTTTTGCGACATTCACGAACGACGGTATTCACGATATCCGATCCATACGAGGCGGCTGCTGGTTCGTTACCGGTGGCCGTTGCCATTTCTGCAGAGGTGAAAAGTGGCTGAAGATTCTTCCAGGGAAATGTTCGAGTTCTTCCAGAAAATGTGGAACCCGATGTCGTTCCCCATTCCCGGCATGTTCCAGCCCACCATGAGCGTGGAAGAGGTGGAGAAAAAGATCGTCGAACTGCAGTCGGTGGAGAACTGGCTGAAGATGAACCTCAGCTTTGTGCAGATGACGGTGAAGACGCTGGAGATGCAGAAGTCGGCGCTGGCAGCGATCCAGGAATCCGCCGCCGCGGCGGCGCCGAAGGCGGAAAACAAACCGAAGGGGAAGCTGTAAGGAGTGAGGTGTTAAGGGTGAGCGGGCAAAAATTCAACTGTACTAGTTGCGATTTGAGCTGACGGACGCTGTCAACTCTAAAACTTCAAGACCGGCACTCACCGCGGAGGACGCAGAGGAAAGGCCGCAGAGAGAGTACCGATGTGCAATGCCGTTTTGGATGTTCCATTGCTCATTGCGCCCAACCGCGCAGCCCCCACCGGGTCGGTCGCCGCCGCATCCACCCCAATTCCTGCTTTTTTTCCTCTGCGTTTTTCTTCCGCGTCCTCTGCGTCCTCCGCGGTGAGAGTTGGGTTTCGGGGCGGACAGTTGCCGTCCGATCAAGTCCCGACTACTACAATTCAACGACAACCCGCGAACTCAACCCGTTCTGGAAAGTCTCCCCTTCACCCTTCACCCTTCACCCTTCACCCTTCACCCTTCACGCCAGCATCCTGATCTCCCGCTGCGGGAACGGGATGACGATGTTCCTGCCGCGGAAGGTTTCGACAATCGCCTTGTTGATCTCCTCGCCCGCCGGTCCGTAGTCCGTCACGCTGGTCCAGGGCTTGACGGAAATGTTGATCGACGAATCCGCCAGGACGCTTATGCCGATTCTCGGTGCCAGGTCCTTCAGCACGCGGGGATTGTCCTGCAGGATTTCGTCGATCGCGGAGATGGCCTTGTTGAGATCGGTATCGTAGGCAACGCCCACCGAAAGGTCGTGCTGCCGGATGGTGCCGTAGTTGTGCAGGATTTCGCCGACGATCTTGCGGTTCGGAATGACGACCTTCGACATGTCCGCGTGGGTGAGGGTGCTGTTGAACATGCTGATGTTCTCCACCTTGCCTTCCACGCCGACGATCGAGATGTATTCGCCCACCCGGAACGGTTTGGTGAAAATGATGGTCAATCCCGCGACTGCGTTGCCCAGCACACCCTGCATCGCCAGGGCGATGCCCGCGCCGGCAACGCCCAGCCCCGCGATCAGCGGCAGGAGTTCGACCCCCAGGTTCTGCAGCGCCATGATCAGGAACATTCCCAGCACCAGGATCCGCACGATGCGGACCAGCAGGTCGCGCACCGGCGGCTCCATGTCGAACTTGCGCAGTCCGCGGGCCATGACCCTGCCCACCTGGCGGCCGACGATGTAGCCGGCGATGATAATGACGATGGCGACGAATACCTTCGGCCCGAACTTGATTGCCAGGTCGATGACGGTCGCCTTCGCCTGGCTCAGCGTTTCAACGTGATCGTTCATTGCAGTTCCTTTTCAGGGCAGAGGGACGTGGGGCGAGGGACGAGGGACGAGGGAAAGTTCTCGAATCAGCTTAAGACAGAGAAACGTGGTGCAATGCCTAGTACTTATCCGGATGAAGGTCGGTGCGGTCACTGCAATGGATTCGTTGCCCTTTATTCGTCCCTCACCCCTCACCCCTCGCCCCTCGTCCCTGACTTCAGCTTCTCCATCGCCGCCACCAACTGGGCAGTAATGCCGGGCTCCCAGGCGGAGTGGCCGGCGTCGGGAACGATGATGTATTCCGCTTCCGGCCAGGCCCGATGCAGGTCATCGGCTGAAATGATCGGGCAGACCATGTCGTAGCGGCCCTGCACGATCACGCCCGGAATCTGCTTGAGTTTCGCGGCGTTGTCGAGCAGAGAATTGTCCGGCAGGAAAATGTTGTTCTGGAAATAATGCGCTTCGATCCGCGCCAGCCCGAGCGCAACGATATCCTCGGAAAAATGCGCGACCGTGGCGGGGCTGGGCACCAGTGTCGAGCAGGAGCCCTCGTAGATGCTCCAATGGTGGGCGGCCGGCATGTGCACGTTGCGATCGGGATCGTTCAGCCGCTTTGCATAGGCGCCGAGCAGATCGTCGCGCTCCGCTGCGGGGATATAGCCGGAAAACCTTTGCCAGGCTTCGGGATAGACGAAGCGCATGCCGTAGAGGAACCAGTCGATCTCCAGCTTGCGGCAGAGGAAAATGCCGCGCAGGACCAGCGCCACGCAGTTTGCAGGATGGCTTTCGGCGTAGGCGAGCGCCAGTGTGCTGCCCCAGGAGCCACCGAACACCATCCACTTCCCGATGCCGAGATGCAACCGCAGTTGCTCCATGTCGGCGACCAGGTGCGGCGTGGTGTTGTCGTGCAGGTCCCCATGCGGGCGCGAACGGGCCGCGCCGCGCTGGTCGAAGATCACGATCCTGTAGCGCGCCGGGTCGAAGAAGCGCCGGTGGATGGGACTGGCGCCCGCCCCGGGACCGCCATGCAGGAACACGACCGGCATCCCGTCCCGGTTGCCGGAGACTTCCCAGTATATTTCGTGGCGGCCGTCGACTTTCAGGTGCCCGGACTGGTAGGGCTCGATGTCGGGATACAGTTCGGTGCGGATTCCAGGGCCGGGGTGGTTCATCTGCTGCTCCTTGTTGCGTGCGCCCAAAATAGCAAAAAGCCGGATTCCCCACCAGCACCGCCGTCGCAAACACGGCCCCCCGAAACACGGCCCCCATAGACCCTGCGGCGCGGCACGGCGGCGCGCGCAGGCCGCTCCCGTAT
>CAYODB010000179.1:0-7725 GCA_964402495.1 uncultured Bordetella sp. | reverse complement strand
GGCTGGATTGCGGGACATGACACACGCGAGGACTGCCACATTGACCTGGCGGCACTGGCGCGATTCGCCGGCTGCAGGTTCCTGCGCACAGTCTGCAACGGCATCAATCCCCAGGCCGGGCTCGTGTTCTGCGAGAACGGCGAGCACCTCGGGTTCGACCAGGTCTCCGTGGACATCGGCAGCCGATCTCCGGCCTTCGAAGTCGAAGGGGCGATCGAGCATGCAGTGGCGGTGAGGCCCGTGGAACAGTTCGTCCGCAAATGGGAAGAAGCCTGCCGCACCCTGGTTTCGGGCCGCGGACCGGATCGCATTGCGATCGTCGGCGCGGGGGCAGCCGGGACCGAAGTCCTGCTGGCGATGCAGCATCGGCTGAAGATGATCGCACCGTCCGCATCCGTGCAGTTCCTGCTGGCGGGGGATCAGCCGGACACCCTGCCCACCCAGAATGAGCAGGCCCGGAGAATTTTCCGGCGCGTGCTCGCGGAGCGCGGCGTGGAACTGCATCTCGGCGTGCCGGTGCAGCGGGTGGAAGCCGGCGCGATCCGGTTGCGCAACGGCAGCACGATCGAAGCCGGGTTGATCGTGTGGGCGACCGGCGCGTCCGCCCCTCTCTGGCCGCGATCGGCGGGACTCGCTACCGATGGCCGCGGCTTCATCCTGGTGAACGATTGTCTCCAGTCGGTTTCCCATCCGAACGTTTTTGCCGGCGGCGACATTGCCACCCTGCGCGACCATCCGCGGCCGAAGTCCGGCGTTTACGCCGTGCGCGCCGGCCCGCCGCTGGCGGAAAACCTGCGCCGCGCCTTGCTCGGTCAACCGCTGCTCGACTGGAAACCGCAACCCCACGCCCTGGCCCTGATCAGCACCGGCGACCGCCATGCGGTTGCGTCGCGCGATAAGCTGGCATTCGAGGGCGACTGGGTGTGGAAATGGAAGGACTGGATCGATCGGAAGTTCATGGAACGCTATCAAGTGAATCCGTGAATGTCGTGAATGTCGTACCTGCTCTAAATCCTACATATCGGCGAAGCCACGGCATTCACGACATTCACGCATTCACGACATTCACGGCACTTACGATATTCACGAGCTACCATTGTCGCCATGATCAGACTCCTCATCCTCTTGCTGCTCTTCCCGATCGCCACCGCCGCCTCCCCGCTCGCGTCCATCGGACGCGAGAGCGGCGACGAACTGCTCGCCCGCTGCGAGCCGGCGCTGCAGATCATCGTGACCGGGGGTGCGGCGGACCTCGCTCCCGCACAACGCGAGGCCGCGGTTTCCCGCATCGCATTCGTCGACGGATTCATCTGGGGCCATGCCTGGTCGGCGTGGCGAGAACGGTCCGACATGTTCTACTGTCCGCCCGAGGGTTTCAGCGCACGTGAAGGCGTGCCGGCGCTGGTGAAATACCTCAGGGAAAAGGAACACCGGCGCATCCAGCGCGCGCATCTCCTGGTCTTTGCCGCCTTCAACCATGCCTTTCCCTGCATGCCGGTGCCGGTTGTGCCGTAAGCCGGGCTGATGATACGGCCTCGCACGAACGACACACGGCAGCCGCCGTCTGGTAACTTCCCGGTTTCCGTGCCCCTGGGAGTGAACATGAAATCGATCGGCAAGATCTTTCTGACCGGCATCTTTACCGTGTTGCCCGTTCTGGCAACGGTCTACCTGGTGATCTGGCTGCTGTCCACGATCGAGCGCTTCCTCGGCCGGCCGCTGCTGTTCCTGCTCCCCGACGATTCCTACCACGCCGGGATGGGCCTGGTTGCCGGCATCGTCCTGGTGTTCGTGACTGGCCTGCTGATGCGGGCGTGGCTGTTCCGTCAGATCGTCAGGGGCGGCGAGGAACTGCTGATGCACGTTCCGCTGGTCAAGGGCGTGTACAAGGCGTTGAAGGACTTCTTCGGCCTGTTCTCGAACGACAGCAACACCGACCTGCTGCAGGTGGTCTCGGTGCAACTGCCCGGCAGCGAAATGCGCTTGCTCGGCTTCATTACCCGCAGCGACTTCAGCGATCTGCCCGCGGGCGTGGGCAAGGAGGGAGAAGTCGCAGTCTACCTGCCGATGAGCTACCAGGTCGGCGGCTACACCTTGCTGCTTCCGCGCAAGCTGCTGCATCCCGTGGACATGTCCCGCGAGGAAGCGCTGCGTTTCCTGCTCACCGCAGGGATCAAGACACAAGCGAACGCGACCCTCGTCGCGGGGCGATGAGGGTCGCGAGGCAGCTGGCGCCAGGCGCCAGGCAGTACCAGGTATCGAACTTCGGACCTCGTGCCTTGCGCCTCGTGCCTAGCGCCTAGCGCCTGCTTTCTGACGCCTCGCGCATTAATTTTTCTTTACCCCCGCCTCCCATGCTGGCAGGATATTCCGGCAATCACATTTCACAACAACCCAGTCGCTGATCGCCATGTCTCGCTACATCATCACCGTCGATTTCTACCTACACCCCGGGGCGCTCGACCCCTTCCTCAACCTGATCCGGGAGAACGCCCGCAAGTCGCTGGCCGACGAACCCGAATGCGACCGGTTCGACGTGCTGGTACAGAGGGGCATGCCCGATCACATCCTGCTCTACGAAATCTACAAGAACCGGGCGGCATTCGATTTCCACCTGAGGTCGAAGCATTTCGCTGAATTCAACGCTGCCTCGGCACCTTACGTCAGGGACAAGAACGTCGTCGAATACGAATACGTAAATGACAACGGCCAATAAGGCCAGTCCGCCGCTTTCGAGGAAAAGTCCTCAAACCCCGGTTCTTTCACAACTCAGTTTTGCCATAAAAAACAGTTACAATCACCGCGTATAGGCTGGAGTCCGGTTTCCGGGAAAGAGGGTGGGCAGCCGGAAAATTCGCAGCCGAACTTCGCAGCCGAACTTCGCAATCAAGGGAGACCCTAGATGTCGGTTCTGGATATTTCGCTGGGCATAGGCGTCCTGATTCTGGTGGTCCTGATCATCGCCCGCAAGAAACGCTGAACCGCAGTTTCAGCATCGTTACCCGTCAGGCGGCAATTCCGCCTGCGAGCAGTGCTTTCACCGCTTCAGGCCGCGGTAGCGGATTCACCGCCCCGTAGCCCGTCGTCGTCAATGCCGCCGCCGCGTTGGCGTAGCGCAACGCCTCCCAGAATTCCTCGCCCGCCGCCAGACGCGCCATCAGCGCCCCGGCAAAACAGTCGCCCGCTCCTGTCGCATCCACGCAGTTGACCTTGATTCCCGGCAGGCGCGCGCGCCGCTTGGAGTCGCTGGCGATGACGCCGTCGGCGCCAAGCTTGAGCGCAACGATTGTTGCTCCCGCGCCGTGGCACCAATCGAGAATTGCGTCGGGGTCTTGCGCCGCGCACAAGGCCTGCGCATCCTCCATGCTCAGCAAGAAATAATCTGCCTGCGCAATGGTGGCCCGGATCACCGCGGCTGCGCGCGCCGCAGGCCACAAGCGCGGCCTCAGGTTGCAGTCGTAGACCACCTGCGCGCCTCCTTTGCGCGCGGCGGCAATGGCGGCGAAAACGCAGTCGCACGCGCTTTCACTGATGGCCTGGCTGATTCCCGACACGTGAAAGAATTTCGCCGATGCGATCAGTTCCAGCGGCAGGTCCCCGGGTTGCATGCGGCTTGCCGCCGAATCCTTGCGCAGGTAACTGAAGACATGTCCGCCGGGGCCGTGGGTGATGAAGTACACGGCGGTATGTGCCTGTGCGTCGACGCTGACCGCCGACGCATCCACGCCTTCCCTTTTCCACAGTTCCAGGAACTGGCGACCGAATTCATCGTCGCCCAGACGGGTGACATAAGCGACGCGCGCGCCCTGCCGCGCGGCGGCGATCGCGCAGTTCATGGTGTCGCCCCCGAATCCCTGCAGGTAACGGCTGCCCTCGCCCGGGATCTGGCTGAACTCGTACATCGGCTCGCCCAGCGAGACGACGTCGAAAGCCTTCATCCGGCACGCACCTGCGCGGCCAGTTCGAGAAATCCGAACGCATGCTCCATCACCTTTGCGCGATCGCCCGCCGCCAGCGCCTTCTGATCGATGACGTTGTTGCCAATGCCCACGACCGCGGCGCCGGACTTGAAGTAATCCAGCATGTTGGCGGTCGAGACGCCGCCGGTCGGGCACAGCGGGATGTCGGGGAACACCGCGTGCAGCGCGCCGAGGTGCGCAGGCCCGCCGCTGGACGCGGGAAACACTTTGACGATTGCCGCGCCTTCGCGCCAGGCGGCCAGCACTTCCCCGGGCGTAAAGGCGCCGGCCAGCGCGGCCGCGCCGCGATCGGCCGCCAGTTTGCTCATACCGGGCACCAGGCATGGGGACACAAGGTAGTCGGCACCGGCGTCGAGACAGGCTTTGGCATTCTCGAGGTCAAGCACGGTACCGGCACCGATCAGGAAACCCTTGTCCATCCTGGCCCGCAAGTCGCCGATCAGACCCATCGCATCCGGCGTGGTCAGGGTCAGTTCGACCGTCCGGAAGCCGGCTTCGACCAGGCAGTCGATCGCCGTTTCCGCGCTGGCTCGCGATGCCAGCCTCAGTACCGGGATGACGCGCAATGCAACAAGTTGTTCGGTCAGGGATTTCATCGGCTCAGGGGCGGACCATGAAGGTAGACCAGGAGGCAGACCATTGGCGCAGACCATGCGGCGCGGATTCAATCACTGCGGGAATTTAGCAGTTTTGCGGCTGCCGCGCGGCAGCGACTCATCCCCACGCGAGCACCAGGTTTCCCGCATAATGTTTCCCGCATCATTCCACGCTCAGGCGGTTCGGCATGGCCGGGCCGCCCGGATGATCCACCTTCCGGGTCATGCACCGGCATTCCTTCCGGACCCAGGAACCAACGGACTCGCGATATGGATCGTCCCGCCATTTCCCCGACACCCATGGAAGGCCAGGCTCCGCCGCACAATGTGCCGGACATCTACCTGGCGCTGCTGCATGCAGCCGGCCAGGCCATCGCCTCCGACCTGACCGTGCCCCAGACCCTCGAGAAAATTATCGCGGTGTTCTGCTCAGAGCTGCAGTTCGACTACGGCGCGCATTGGCGCGAGGACGAACAGACCCACCAGATTGCGTGCGCGCAATGCTGGCACGCGCCCTTCCTCGCCAACACCGCATTTATCGAAATGAGCCGCAGCGCGACGTTCATGCCGTCACCTGGCGGGCTCATCCGCACAACGCTGAGGACGCGCGAGCCGATGCTGGTGGAGAACATCTCCGAGGCTCCGGGCCTGGGGCGCGGTGAAGCTGCCACACGCGCGCGACTGCGTTCCGCCCTCGCGTTTCCGCTGGTTGCGGGTGGCCAGGTACTGGGCGCACTCGAGTTCTTCAGCCGCGAGCCCCGGCGCTGGGACAAGCGCCTGCGGATGACGGCCGCCAGCGTCGGCGTTTTCGCAGGAGAATTCGTGGTCCGCCGCCAGGCGGAGGAGCGCTACCACGACCTCGTGCAGCTTTCACCGGATGCCATCCTGGTGCACTGCGAGGGCCGCTACGTATTCGCCAACCGCGCAGCCCTGCGGATTCTGGGCGCCGGCGATGTTTCGCAGATACTTGGCAAGGATGTTTTTTTCATCCTGCATCCCGACTACGCACAGTTTTCCCGGGAACAGGTAAAGAAACTGTACGAAGGCCGCGGCGAAATACCTGGCGTCGAATTCAAGTTCGTGCGGATCGACGGTGAGATCATTGACGTGGAGCTTACGTCGCGCTACTTCGTCTATGCGGGCAAGCCCGCGATCCAGAGCATTTTCCGCGACATCACTGCGCACAAGCGTGACGAACAGAAGATCGTCAGGCTGTCCAACACCTACGCGGCGCTGAGCCAGACCCACAAGGCCATTGCCCGGCTGTCGACCCCCCACGCCTTGTTCCGCGAGGTTTGCCGGATTGCCGTCGATCAGGGCAGGTTCAGGCTTGCGGCCGTGATGGAAGTCGGCGAAGACGGACGCAGCGGACGATTCGTGGCCGCCCACGGCGAGCATCAGGCCCATTTTCTCGGCCTCAGCATGGAGATCCACAGCGACGGTCCGCCGGCAATGGCTCCGGTAGCCGCCGCCGTACGCCAGGGATCGCATTGCATTTCAAACGATTTCTTCGCCGACCCCAGCGCGGCGTACTGGCGTGACCTGGCGCGCGACGCCGACTTCCGCTCGGGTGGCGCCTTTCCGCTGCGGCGCGCGGACAAGCTCGTTGGCGCACTTGCCGTGTACTCCTCGGACACGGAGGTATTCGACGAAGTGGTGATCGGCCTGCTGGACGAAATGGCGCTCAATCTCTCGTTCGGGCTCGACACCATCGAGCACGACATGCAGCGGCACGCCGCCGAGTCGGCACTGCGTGAGAACGAAAGGGCCCTGTCGACACTGCTCGGCAACCTGCCGGGCATGGCCTATCGCTGCCGCGCCGACGATCGCCGCACCCTCGAGTTTGCCAGTGAAGGCTGTCTGCAACTTACCGGCTACCGGCCTGCCGACCTGGTCGGCAACCGGTTGCTGTCCTTCAGCGACCTGGTCCACCCCGCGGATCGCGGATGGGTCAGCAGCGAAATCCACGACGCCCTCAAGAGCGGAGAGCGCTCCATCCTCGAGTACCAGATCGTCTGCGCCGACGGCGAGGTCAAATGGATCTCGGAAAAGTCGCAGGCCATCCGCGACGATTCCAGAAACGTGGTGATGCTCGAAGGCATCGTCGACGACATCACGGACCGCAAACGTTCCGAGGAGCGGCTCGCATTCCTCGCCCAATACGACGTGCTGACCGGACTGCCGAATCGCGCACTGTTCTATGACCGCCTGCGCCAGGCGATCGTCCGTGCAAAGCGCGAGCAAAACATGGTCGGCCTGCTGTTCCTGGACCTCGACCGCTTCAAGCAGATCAACGACAGTCTCGGCCATGCTGCCGGCGACCGGGTGCTCAGGGTATGGCGCCCCTGGCGGCAGGGCGCCTGAAAATGGAAGCCCGGCTCAAGGACGCCATCGAGAACCGCGAGTTCGTGCTGCACTACCAGCCCAAGGTCGATGTAAAGTCCGGCCGCGTCACGGGTATGGAAGCGCTGATCCATTGGCAAAGCGCGGAAGGCATGATCCCGCCCTCGGATTTCATCCCCCTGGCGGAAGAATCAGGCCTGATTCTCGACATCGGCAAATGGGTGTTGCACGCGGCCTGTACCCAGGCCCGGATCTGGCAGCGCGAAGGCCTGCCGCCACTGCGCCTGGCGGTCAATCTTTCGCCGCTGCAGTTCCGCCAGGAGAATCTGCTCGGCACCATCAGCGAGATACTGCGTGCAACCGGGCTGGCGCCGGATCACCTGGAACTGGAAATCACCGAGAGCACCATCATGGACCGCTCGTCGGAGACCATCGCCACGCTCAACCGGCTGGCGGAACTCGGTGTGCACCTGTCCATCGACGACTTCGGAACCGGCTACTCAAGCCTGGCCTACCTCAAGCAGTTTCCGGTGCACCAGCTCAAGATTGACCGCTCTTTCGTGCGCGACCTGACAGTGGACCGGGACGATGCAGCGATTGTCAGCGCCATGATCGCCATGTCGCACAACCTCGGACTGGAAGTTACCGCCGAGGGCGTCGAAACCCGCGACCAGCTCGAATTCCTTCGCAACGCGGGCTGCGACGTCTACCAGGGCTACTACTTCAGCGTCCCCCTGCCCGCCCGCGCTTTTGCGGAACTGATCAGGAAACAGGCGGAAGAGGATCGATAGGGGATAGGGGATAGG
>CAYODB010000178.1:0-7892 GCA_964402495.1 uncultured Bordetella sp. | reverse complement strand
CACCGCCCCTTCCTCAAGAACCCGGCGGACGGTGGCGATGTCGTCATTGCGCGCGGCGACGAGCAATTGGGCGTTCAGGTTCAGCTCGGACTGGGGCTGGGACTGAGCATATGCACTGCCATGCATAGGCTCGCCAGAGGATTGCAGCATGGGAATCAGGGGCGGTGCCGCAAATATCACCGCTGATACAAGGCAATGTGTAATAAATCGCATGGTTCCTCGGTGATCAGATATGAACAGGACTGCCAGTGCTTCCTTTGAACGGCCGGGAATTGTTCCTTATAGTCCCACGGTCCGCAATTGCCACTTCGGATTTTATCTCCCGTGGCGAAAGCGAAGACATCGAAAAACGAGATCAACGGGAGGTTCTATGAAGTTACGCACGCAATTGAAATTGCTTGCCGTGGCGATGATGGTTGCAGGTGGTTTCAGCACCGCGATCGCGGCGGAAATCGAAGGCGGCGTCGCCGCGCAGGCGAAGCCGATGTCGTCCAAGCTGGGCGCCGTCACGCAGAAGCGCCTCAACAGCGCGGCTAGCGACAAAAGCAACTGGCTGCACCCCAACGGCGATTACGCGCAAACCCGCTATTACCCGGGCACGCAGATCAACTCCGGCAACGTTTCCAAGCTGCGTCCCGCGTTCATGTTCCAGACCGCGGTCACCGAATCGATGGAAACCGCACCGCTGGTGGTCGACGGCGTGATGTTCCTGACGACCTCGTATAACCATGTCTATGCCATCGACGCCGCCACCGGCGAAGAGTACTGGCACTACAAGCAGAAGCTGGGTCCGATCACTGTCTACTGTTGCGGTCCGAACAACCGCGGCGTGGCGGCTGCCGACGGCCTGCTGTTCATGGGCACCCTGGACGCCAAGCTCGTGGCGCTCGACGCCAAGACCGGCAAGATGGTCTGGGAAACCGAGATCGCCGATCCCGAGAAGGGCTATTCCGAAACCATGGCGCCCACTGTTGTCGACGGCAAGGTGCTGATCGGAACCAACGGTGGCGAATACGGCATCCGCGGTTTCGTGAAAGCCTTCGATGCCAAGACCGGAAACCTGCTGTGGACGTTCCACACGATCCCCGAGACGGGCCACGAAGGCGTCTGGGCGACGCACGATGCAACCGGCCGCAACATGCTGCGCGACATTGCCGCGGAAAAGAAAATGCTGCAGACCGGCGGCGGCGACTTCTACCAGACCCTTGGTGGCGGCGTGTGGATGACCCCGGCTGTGGACCTCGAAACCCGCACCGTGTTCTTCGTTGTGGGCAACCCGTCACCTGACTTGTACGGCGCGATCCGCCCGGGCGACAATCTTTACACCAACTCCATGGTCGCGGTCAGCCTGGACAACGGCACGTACAAGTGGCACTCGCAGTACATCGCGCACGACGTATGGGACCTGGACGCTGTCAGCCCGGTCATCCTGACCGAAGCCAAGGGCAAGGACGGCAAGATGGTCAAGGTCGCGATCCACGGCGGCAAGACCGGACATGTGTACGTGCATGACCGCGCCACCGGCGAACTGATCCGCTTCTCCGAAGCCATGATCCCGCAGGAGAACATGTGGGTACTGCCGACTGCGGCGGGCGCACGCATGTTGCCCGGCGCGAACGGCGGCGTGGAATGGAACCCGATGGCGATCAACCCGAAGACCCGCATGGCCTATGCAGCGAACCTGCATCAGCCGATGACCTACCACGTGGAAGAAGCCGATTACCCGGGCGGCGACAAGCTCTGGCTCGGCGGCGCGTTCAAGGTCGTCCCCGGCGAGAAGCAGTGGGGCCGTCTATCCGCTGTCAACATCGACACCGGCAAGGTCGCCTGGAAGGCCGACACCGACCAGCCCCTGATGGGCGGCACGCTGGCCACCGCGGGCAACCTGGTGTTCACCGGCGAAGGCAATGGCTCGTTCAATGCGTACGATGCCAAGAACGGCAAGAAACTGTGGTCGTTCAACGTCGGGGCGGGCGCGAACTCCCCTCCGGTGTCGTACGAAGTCGGAGGCAAGCAGTACATCGCCGTGGCTGCCGGTGGCAACACCCAGCTCGACTTCAAGCGCGGCAACAGCATTGTAGTTTTCGCACTGCCGTAAACTTTTTGGCGATTGCGACGTTCTAAGAAGTACCGAGGGCCGCCTGAGGGCGGCCCTTTCTCTTGCCTCTCTTCGAGGGGCAAGAGAAAGGGAAGCAGTGCTGAGTGCTGGGTGCTGGGTGCTGGGAAGAAGACAAGAGCGGTGCTGGGTGCTGGGTGCTGGGTGCTGAGAAAGTACGTAAGCCGCTGCGCGTTTGAATTTTGCATTTATCTCAGCACGCAGCACCCAGCACCGGGTTTTTCGGTTTCTTCTCAGCACTTAATACGCAGCACTGATTTTCGACTTCTGGATCACTGACATGAAAAAACTCCTGACACTTCTCGCCCTCTCCCTCCTGCTCCCGGCTGCCGCCTTCGCCCAGGACGCCGCCGCGGGAAAGACCAAAGCGGCGGTCTGCGGCGCCTGCCACGGCGCCGATGGCAATTCGACCATTCCGCAGAATCCGATTCTCGCCGGCCAGACGGCGCGCTATCTTTACCTGCAGTTGCGCGACTTCAAGGAAGGCAAGCGCAAGGATCCGGTAATGTCGCCGATGGCCGCCAACCTGTCGAAGCAGGACATGTTCGACCTCGCTGCGTATTACTCGGCGCAGAAACCCAATGGCCAGGGCACGAAAGGCGATGCCTCGAAAGTCGCGGCGGGCAAAGTCGTCGCCGACAACGCGCTCTGTCCGATGTGCCACCTCGGCGGCTTCTCCGGCCAGAACGAAGTGCCACGCGTCGCGGGACAGCACTACGAATATGCGCTGAAGCAGTTGCTGGACTTCAAGAACAAACGCCGCACGAATGATGCGGGGAACATGACGGCTGTTGTTCGGACGTTGTCGGATGCGGATTTGGAAGCCGTCGCGGCGTATGCGGCGAGCCTGGATTAGAAAGGCCTCGACGTAACTACGTGAGTGTCGTGACTACCGTGACTCGTGGTTAAAACAGGGGCCCTTCAGGGCCCTTGATCTTTTGATACAGGATAAACTTCGGTCATCCAGTTCTCACAGAGAGCATTTCCGACAGTCACGCCAGTCACATAGTCACGATAGTCACGACGAATGCTCTCCCGCTCCCTCCCCTGCCTCGGCCCCCACGGCTTCCACACCCTCAACTATTACGAATGGGGGGACACGGACAATCCGCGCGCGCTGATTTGCGTTCACGGACTGACGCGTAACGGCCGCGACTTCGACGATCTCGCAAAGACTTTGTCGGGCGACTATCGCGTGCTGTGCCCGGACGTGGCGGGACGCGGGCAGAGCGAGTGGCTGCCGTACAAGGAAGACTACGGCTATCCGCTTTACCTGGCGGACATGGCGGCGCTGATTGCGCGCAGCGGTGCGGAACAGGTCGACTGGGTGGGCACCTCGATGGGCGGGCTGATCGGCATGCTGCTGGCGGCGCAGCCGGACTCGCCGGTCCGCAGGCTGGTGATGAACGACGTCGGCCCGCTGATCCCGAAGGCTTCGCTGGAAAGGCTGGCCTCTTATGTGGGCAAGGCGGCGAGTTATGCGACGCTCGACGAGTTCGAGCAGTACATCCGCGCGGTGTCGGCGCCCTTCGGGCCCCTCACCGATGCGCAATGGCGGCATCTTGCGCAAACCAATGCGAGGAAACAGGCGGATGGCCGCTGGGGTTCCATCTACGATCCGGCTATTGCGCTGGCGTTCAAGGGCCCGATCGTCGACGTTGCGTTATGGCAGTTCTGGGACATGGTGCACAGCCCGACCCTGCTGCTGCGCGGCGGCGACTCCGATCTTCTGCTGAAGGAAACCGCCGACGAAATGACCCGCCGCGGGCCGAAGGCGAAGCTGGCGGAGTTCGCTGGGGTGGGGCATGCGCCGATGCTGATGGACCAACAGCAGATTGCGGCGGTCAGGGACTTCCTGATTGACGGGGCGAAGTAGCCTTCATGTTGGCCGTTGACTGGGGCACCACCGGTTTCCGCGCCTATCGCCTGGGTGGCGATGGCGGAATTCTAAATGCGAGATCCGCGCCGGCGGGGATCCTTTCGGTGAAGGATGGCGCCTTTGCCGCCGTCCTTGAAGAGCACGCCGGCGACTGGATCGAATCCGGGGAAACACCCATTGTCATGAGCGGCATGATCGGCAGCCGCCAGGGTTGGGTCGAGGTGCCGTACGCGTCCTGCCCCGCGGGACTGGAAGAGATCGCGGCGGGCCTGCGCAAAGTCGCATGGAACGGCCGCGAAGCGTGGATCGCACCGGGTTTGTCCTGCCGCGACGAATCCGGCGTCCCGGATGTGATGCGCGGCGAAGAGATGCAGATTCTCGGTGCCCTTGATCAGATGGGACCGGGCAGGCACACGGTCTGCCTCCCGGGCACGCACAGCAAGTGGGTCGAGGTGGCGGACGGTCGCATCATGAATCTGGCCACGCACATGACCGGAGAGGCCTTCGCCGTGATGAAAGCCCACAGCATCCTCGGCCGCATGATGAAGGACGGGCCAGCGGACGCCACCGCATTCGAGGAAGGCGTGCGCCGCTCCGGGGAAGCGGGCGGTTTGCTGCATCATCTGTTCGGCGTGCGGGCGCGCGCACTGTTCGGCGAGCTCGCCGACGCCGCCTCGCCTTCCTATCTTTCCGGGTTGTTGATCGGCCACGAGATCCGCGCGGCCCGCAATCGCGCCAGCCGGGTGCATCTGCTCGGCACCACCCAGCTCGGGGAGGCTTACCGCCAGGCGTTTGCAGCCCTCGGCATGGAATCCCGTACACTCGACCCCGATGCGGTGACCACCGGCCTGTTCCGATTGGCTGTTATGCTGTAATCATGAACATAGAAACTTTTGGGGACTGGCTCGCACGCTGGCCCCTGATCGCCATCCTGCGTGGAATCAAGCCGGGCGAGGCCGTGGACATCGCCACCATCCTGGTCGAAACCGGCTTCTGCATCGTCGAAGTGCCGCTGAACTCCCCCGAACCCTATGCCAGCATCGTCCGGCTGTCGAAGCGCTTCGACCACCGGGTCCTGGTTGGCGCCGGAACCGTGACCGACTGGGAACAGGTGCCGAAAGTGGCCGACGCGGGCGGCCGCATCATCGTCATGCCGCACGCCGACGAGCGCATCGTCGAGGCGGCGAAGCGCCGCAATCTCTATGTCGTGCCGGGTTTCGCCACGCCCTCCGAAGGTTTCCGGATGATCAACGCCGGCGCCGACGCCATCAAACTGTTCCCCGCCGAAGCCCATCCGCCCAAGGTTCTCAAGGCGATGCGGGCAGTGCTGCCCAAAGAAGTGCCCATCCTGCCGGTGGGCGGCATCACGCCGGACAACATGAAGGATTACTGGAACGCGGGAGCGGATGGCTTCGGCCTCGGCTCCGCGCTCTACAAGCCGGGCGATGACGCAGCGAAGGTGGCGCAGAAGGCGGCGGATTTTCGCTTTGCTCTTCACGCCCTCCCGAAAAAGGGTTAGTCAGAGTCGGCTACTCTGCCCGAGTAACAGCAGGTACTCCGAGCTGGAGAAAATCAGGGCCGCGGTACGCGGGCCGCGGGCCGAGTAACGGCAACCCCAAAAAACTACGGGGTTCGAGGTTCACCCTTCCGGGTATTCCGGACTATCGTCCATCACGCAAAGGCCGCGGGCTGAGTAAGATCCAAAGATCTAGTACGGAATCTTTTGTCTTTCGCTTTTACTCGGACCGCGGCCCGAGTACCGCGGCCCTGATTTCTACATCATTCGCCAAGGCTGCCGATCCCCGCACATCCTCGACGCTAACAAGGTCAACCCCGCTCCTTGCAAAGCGCATCGCGGCGAGGAGCGGCCTGTCGTCCTTTTCATGGTCGAGCGACCATTGCGCATGGCGGGCAAGCAGGAGCAATGCAAAGGCACGGCCGAGGGTGAGGGCAAAGCGGCGGGCGCCGGCTTCCAGCGCTTCGCCTTGCGCTTCCGCGATCCATTGCTGGGCATGGTGCAGGGCCGCCTGGGCGGTCTTCGAGGTTTCCAGCAAACGGACATCGCGGATCGAAGAGGCCAGGGTCTCGATTTCGATCTGCAGGGCGGGAAGCGCGTTGCTGGATTGCAGCGCACGCAGCGCATCCAGCGACAGGACGTTGGTGGTCCCTTCCCAGATCGAAAACACCTGCGCATCGCGCAGCAGCGACGGAATGCCCGTGTCCTCGACATAGCCGGCGCCGCCGAAACTTTCCACGATCTCCGACAGCAGCATGACCGATTGGCGTGCGGTGGTGAGTTTGGCGACCGGCGTCAGCAGGCGCAGCAGTTCCCTGCCCGCTGCATCCAGTCCGTCCGCTTCATCGCGGCCCAGCAACTCGACGGCGTGGAAGGCCAGGTGAAACCCGGCCTCGAACTCGGCCTGCAATCCCGCCAGGGTGTCCGCGTGCAAAGGCTTGTCCGCGAGCGGCGCGCCGAAGGCGACGCGCTTGCGCGCATAGTCCCGCGCCAGCGCAAGGCCGCGGCGCATGTAGGAGACGGCGCTGACGCTGTTCCAGGTGCGCGTGACATTGAGCATCGGCGCAATGTTGCGCACGCCTTCGGAATCGCCGGCCACCGCCCACGCCGGCGTGCCATCGAGCGTGAGCTCGGCCGTGGGTACCTTGCGCGTGCCGAGCTTGTCCTTGAGACGGTGCACCAGGATGTTATCCAGTTTCCCCTGCGCGTCGCGCGTCTCGACAAAGAACAGGGCCAGCCCCTTGCCGCCGCCGGGATTGCCTTCGGGACGACCGAGCGTCAGGGCCATCTGCGAAGTCGCCGCCGAGGTGAACCACTTGCGACCATGAAGGCGCCAGCGCTCGCCATCCCTGCGCGCGATGGTCTCGGAGCGGCCGACATCGGAGCCGCCGGTGCTTTCGGTCATCCACTGGCCGCTGGTCCAGAACTTCGCCGGATCGCGCGAAGTGAGATGCGGAACCGCGCGATCGATCAGCGCCTTGTTGCCCGAGGCGATGAGCGCACGCGCCGCGCCGTCGGTCATCGCCAGCGGGCAACTGTAAACATCGGTGGCCGGCGTAAACAGGTGCGCGAGCGCGAACTGGTGAATGCGGGAATAGCGACCGTGCCGGCGCTCATAAGCGGTGGCGACAAGGCCCTGTTCCGCCGCGATCTTTTCGGCGCGAATCCACAATGGAGAGAGCTCGATGCGGTCGATGCGATTGCCCCACGCATCCCAGACCGTATGCACCGGCTCGTTGAGCCGGTCGGCAAGTTGAAAACGATAGAGTTCGCCACCAGCCATCTCGCCGAGCGCCGCGAGCTGCGGTTCGATTTCCGCCCGCATCGCCTCTGGCAGCACGCGCGCTAGATAAGACCGCAGCACGCGGTCGGCGGAGTACTGATTATCGAGCGCGGGAGCAGGTTGATTGAACGGCACGAGAGGGTTATCGGGCAAGTTAAATATCCGAATACTTGACCATTAAAGCGAAGACCATACTGCTCACCACGAAGGCACGAAGGACACGAAGAAACACGAAGAAAGGCAAACTCGGCGAGGGGTATGCCGCAGCATCGGGTTGCGCAACATGGTGAGTCTCCCCGACATGCCGAACGATGCCGAAAAACTCATAGCCGTCTCGCTCTTCTTCGTGTCCCTTCGTGTCCTTCGTGCCTTCGTGGTGAGATTTAGATTCGCAACTAAAGACCGCCGATGCAGAGATACTTCACTTCCAGATATTCCTCGATCCCGTACTTCGACCCTTCGCGTCCGATGCCGCTCTGCTTGACGCCGCCGAAGGGCGCGACTTCGTTGGAGATCAGGCCGGTGTTGATGCCGACCATGCCGGATTCGATGGCCTCGCCGACGCGCCAGATGCGGCCGATATCGCGCGCGTAGAAAT
>CAYODB010000177.1:0-8022 GCA_964402495.1 uncultured Bordetella sp. | reverse complement strand
GCCTACCGATCCCGCCACCATGCCCAATCTGCCTGCACAGGAAATATTCAAAGCCTACGACATCCGAGGCATCGTCGATAAAACACTGACCATCGAAGCCGTCGAGGCGATCGGCCAGGCCATCGGCTCCGAAGCGCGCAAGCGCGGCAAGCAGGCAGTATGCATCGGCCGGGACGGCCGCCTCTCGGGCCCGTCGCTGTCGCAGGCGCTCGCGCGCGGCCTGCAGAAAAGCGGCTGTGACGTCATCGACGTCGGGCTCGTGACCACGCCCATGCTCTATTTCGCGACCCACCAGCTTGGCACCGGCAGCGGCGTCATGGTGACCGGCAGCCACAACCCACCCGATTACAACGGCCTGAAGATGATGGTCGCCGGCGATACGCTGTCCGGCGATGACATCCAGGCCCTGCGCAAACGGCTCGAAACGGGCGAGCTCCAATCGGGCGCGGGCAACTACCGCACCGAAGAAGTCGCGAAGGCTTACCTGGATCGTGTCACCGGCGACGTCAAACTGAAACGCAGGATGCGCATTGCGGTGGATTGCGGAAACGGCGTACCCGGTGCCTTCGCGCCCGAGTTGTACCGGCGCCTGGGCTGCGAGGTACAGGAGCTGTTCTGCGAAGTGGATGGAACCTTTCCCAACCACCACCCCGATCCGTCGCAGCCGGAAAACCTGAAAGACCTGATCGCGGCGCTGCAAGGAGGCGATGCCGAAATCGGGCTCGCTTTCGACGGCGACGGCGACCGCCTGGGCGTTGTCACCCGGGAAGGCAAGATCATCTATCCCGACCGGCAGCTCATGCTGTTCGCCGCCGACGTCCTCAGCCGCAATCCCGGCGCGGAGATCCTGTTCGACGTGAAATGCACGCGCAACCTGGCTCCCTGGATCCGCGAGCACGGCGGCAAGCCCACCATGTGGAAGACCGGCCATTCCCTGATCAAGGCGAAGATGAAGCAGAGCGGCGCGCTGCTCGCCGGCGAGATGAGCGGCCATGTCTTCTTCAAGGAACGCTGGTACGGGTTCGACGACGGCCTTTACGCCGGCGCCCGGCTGCTCGAATACCTGAGTGGCGTGCCCGACATCCGGGCCGCGTTCGACGGCCTTCCCGACTCGATCAACACGCCCGAACTGCAGATCAAGCTCAACGAGGGCGAGAATTACGCACTGATCGAGAAACTGCAGAAAACCGCGAGCTTCCCCACTGCCCGCGAAGTAATTACGATAGATGGCCTGCGGGTGGAGTATGCCGATGGCTTCGGCCTGGCACGCTCTTCGAATACGACGCCGGTGGTCGTGCTGCGTTTCGAAGCAACCGATGCGAACGCGCTGAAACGCATCCAGGACGACTTCCGCCGCATCCTGGAAGAGGTCCGTCCCGGGGGGCGACTGCCCTTCTGATCCTGGTACGCGCGGGCACCCCGCTCCTTGAAGCTAAAGCCGGCGCGTCCCGCCGCCGTTAACTCCGAGCAGGGACTGCGCAACGCGGTGTCCGCCAAAAACATGAGCCAGGAAGAATCCACAGCAGAGCAACCCGCCGCCGAAGGCCCGCCCCTCTATCAGTTCGAGGACATGCGCCTCAAGGTTGGCGACCGGCTGCAGATCCAGTTGCCCAGCAACGTCGCCCAGGACCGGCAGATCGTGAAACTGATCGGCTACGTCGAAAAACTGTGCCTGCTCATCACGGCGCCTTCCGGCGCCGGGTTCGTGAAATCGCTGGTGGAAGGCGACCGCATAGTCGTGCGTGTTTTCTTGGGCCAGGGCGCTTTCGGCTTCGCCTGCTTCCTCGACCGGATCATCCGCCTGCCATTCGAATACCTGCACCTGTCCTTTCCGCGTGAAATCCAGGGGCTGATGATCCGCAAGGCGCCGCGGGTGAAGACCGACATCGGCTTGACCATCAAAACACCGGCGGGAAAGGTGGACGCGTTCGTGGCGAACCTGTCCGCCACCGGCATGTCGCTGCGGACCCAGACCCAGCTCGGCGCCAAGGGTGACGAACTGTCGTTCACCCTTCCGCTGGCCCTGTACGACGTCAAGACCGAGATCAAGCTGTGGGGAAAAATATGCGCAATTACTTCGATACCGCTAGAAGGCGGCGGCGAAGAACACCAGTTCGGCATCGAGTTGCTCAATGTCAGGCCCGAGGAAACGCTGATCCTGCAGAGCGTCGTCCATCACGAACTCGCCAAGAATCCCTACAGCGTGGTCTGACGGGGCGGCGGCGCCTGCCGGCGCGCCTACCGGGATTCGAGTACCTTCTTGAGGCCGGTCAGCCCGTTGCGATAGGCGCCGTTCAGGAAATCGAGCGCCGCCTTGTCGTCCTGTCCCGGCGCAGGTACGTCGGTCCAGTAAGCGAGGCGCCTGAAGCGGCCGCGCCACTCCACCAACGACCGGTCCGGTCCCACTTCTTTCACCTGCAGTTCCGAATAGTAGTCCGCCGCACGGACCTCGCCATCCACATAGGTGTAGACCATGCGCCGGTTCAGCGGATCGTAGTCGAGTAATTGCTCGGTCACCTGGGTGCCGTCGCCGCGGCGCCTCAGTTGGCGGATCGCGCCGGTCTCATTTCGATCATGCAGGATCAGCCTGCTGGATTCCGTACCAGGCGCCCAGCGCTGGATGCCGCCGAAGTCGCCGGCCATGGCCCAGACCTCATCGGCGGGCGCGTCGATGGTGACGCTATGGAAGATCGAGAGTTCTTCCGCATCGGCGAAAGCCGGCGCGCAAACGAGCAGGCCGGCGAAGCCGGCAGCCAGAAGCGACAGGAACTTCATGCTTCCCCCTTCCGAGATCCGGGACCTCAGTTGCCAGCCTGGCCTTCGACGATTTTCTTCAGGTTCTCGAGGCCGGCCGGATAAACCTTGTTCAGCCCGTTGACCGGCGTTGCGTCATCCTGGCCTTCCGGAGGATTGTCGGTCCAGTAAGCGATGCGCTTGAAGCGCGCCTTCCAGACAACCCTGGTCTTGCCCCCGCCGGCATCGCTAACGATCATGGTCGCGAAATAATCCGTCGACGCAACTGCGCCGCCGACATAGGTGTAGGTCAGGGTCATCGGGTCGGTTTCGTATTCGATGAGCTTCTCCTGGACCTTGGTGCCGTTCATCCGCGTGAGTTCGCGAATGGCGCCCACCTGGTTGTTCTTGCCGAGGATCAGCCTGCTCTCAGGAATCGGGGGCAGCCAGCGGTTGAGGCCGACGAAATCGCCGGCGACCGCCCATACCTGTTCCGGCGTCGCATTGATGACGATCGAGTGCTCGACTTTCAGTTCTGGCGCATCGACTGCCAACGCCTGCTGGCCCAAACACAGCACCGCAAAAAACAACAGACCTTTTGCTACATCCTTCATTTGATCCTCCCGTTTTAGGGTCCGGCTTTTTACTGTTGTTGCCGTATTGCGATAATTCCTGGAGCCGCTCCCCCACCCAAACCGCGACTGAGCTTAGCGCGGCCGGGAGGTTAGCCGGTAGACTGCCGCCCACCTGCGCCATGTCCGCGCGGCTTGTGACTCGTTAGCGGCTTGCCGCCCGTTTGCGGGAACAAGCCGCGCGGCCGGACCTGACTACGTTCACCCCTGCATCCGCTCCTGAACCCAGGATACGACCGATCCCAGCGCTTCCGGTAATTTCTCCGGCAGCGTTCCGCCAGCTTGCGCCATGTCCGGGCGCCCCCCGCCTTTACCGCCCACCTGCAGGGCTACGAAATTCACCAGTTCGCCCGCTTTCACTTTCCCGGTGAGATCGGCCGTCACGCCTGCGATCAGCGTCACCTTGTCGCCTTCGACCGCGCCGAGCACGATCGCCGCCGATTTGAGTTTGTCCTTGAGCTTGTCCATCGCCTCACGCAGCGTTTTCGCGTCGGCGCCTTCAAGCTTTGCCGCCAGTACCTTCGCCGCGCCCACCGCTACGGCCTGTCCGGCAAGGTCATCGCCCTGCGAGCTTGCGAGCTTCGACTTGAGTCGGGCCAGTTCCTTTTCCAGCGCCTTCTTGTCGTCGAGCAGGCTGTTTACCGCAGCTTCGACCATCCCGCCCGTCGGCTGCACCTTGAGCTGCCTGGCGACTTCATGCAACTCCTGCAACTGGCTGTTCATCATCGCCAGCGCGCTGGTTCCTGTCGTGGCCTCGATGCGGCGGATTCCCGCGGCTACGCCGCCTTCTGAATAGATCTTGAACACGCCGATATCCCCGGTGCGGGACACATGCGTGCCGCCGCAGAGTTCGCGCGAGTTGCCGATGTCGAGCACCCGCACTTCATCGCCGTACTTTTCGCCGAACAGCATCATGGCGCCCGCTTTCCTGGCCTCCTCGATCGGCAGGACCTGGGCCTTGGTCGCTACGTTCTGCAGGATCTGTTCGTTGACAAGGAGTTCGACCTTGCGGATTTCCTCGCCGGTCATGGGCTTGTCGTGGGCAAAGTCGAAACGGGTCTTGTCCGTGTCGACCAGGGAACCCTTCTGCTGCACGTGCGGGCCCAGCACGTCGCGCAGCGCCTTGTGCATGATGTGGGTCACCGAGTGGTTGCGCATGGTGCGCGCCCGCAGGGACGTATCCACCCTCGCCTCCATCCTGTCGCCGACCTTCAGCCTGCCCGTCTTCAGCGTGCCATGATGGCCGAAGACCTCAGCCTGGATTTTCTGGGTATCGCTGACCTCGAACGTGCCGCTGGCGGCCACGAGATCGCCCTTGTCGCCCACCTGGCCGCCCGACTCGGCGTAGAAGGGCGTGGCATCCAGCACCACGATGGCCTTTTGCCCCGAGTTGATTTCCTGCACGGCGGTTCCGTCGACGTAAATCGCCGCTACGCTGCCCTCGCCCGTAAGCCGTTCGTAGCCGGTGAAAAGCGTCTTGTCGCCCGAGTACGCCACGCCCACGCTGGCCTTGAACTTGCCCGCGGCCCGCGCCTGCTCGCGCTGCCGCGTCATCGCCGACTCGAAGCCAGCCATGTCCAGGGTGATGCCGCGCTCGCGCGCGATGTCGGCGGTCAGATCCACCGGGAAGCCAAACGTGTCGTAGAGCTGAAACACGGTTTCGCCGTCGAGCATGCGGTCCTCGCGATGCAGTGCGTTTTCCAGCACTTTCATGCCGTTTTCCAGCGTCTCGGCGAAGCGTTCTTCCTCCTGCTTCAGCACGTCGGTCACGCGCTTCTCCGAGGACCGCAGTTCCGGATAGGCATCGCCCATGACGCGCGCAAGGTCCCCGGCCAGCTTGTGGAAGAAAGGCTGCTTCTGGCCCAGCTTGTAGCCGTGGCGGATGGCGCGGCGGATGATCCGGCGCAGCACGTAGCCGCGGCCTTCGTTGCCGGGGATCACGCCATCGACGATCAGGAAGGAACAGGCGCGGATGTGGTCGGCGATCACACGCAGCGAACTTGATGCCAGGTCCTTCGCGCCGGTGACCCTGGCTGCCGCCTTGATGAGGTCCTGGAACAGGTCAATCTCATAGTTGCTGTGCACGCCCTGCAGCACTGCTGCGATTCGCTCAAGGCCCATGCCCGTGTCCACCGACGGCTTCGGCAGTGTGTGCATCGTGCCCGCCTCGTCGCGGTTGAACTGCATGAACACCAGGTTCCAGATTTCGATGTAACGGTCGCCGTCCGCGTGGGACGTTCCGGGGGGCCCGCCTTCGATGCCGGGGCCGTGGTCGTAGAAGATTTCCGTGCAAGGACCGCAGGGACCCGTATCGCCCATCTGCCAGAAGTTATCGCTCTGGAATTTCTGCCCGCCCGGTTTGTCGCCGATGCGCGCGATGCGCTCCTTCGGCACCTTGATGTCGCTTACCCAGAGGTCGTAGGCCTCGTCATCGGTTTCGTAGACCGTGACCCACAGCCGGTTCGGATCGAGCCCGTATTCCTTCGTCAGCAGTTCCCAGGCGAAGCGGATGGCATCGCGCTTGAAATAGTCGCCGAAGCTGAAATTGCCCAGCATCTCGAAAAAGGTGTGATGGCGCGCGGTGTAGCCGACGTTTTCCAGGTCGTTGTGCTTGCCGCCCGCGCGCACGCAGCGCTGCGAGGTCGTGGCCCGCACATAGGGGCGCTTGTCCTGGCCGAGGAACACATCCTTGAACTGGACCATGCCGGCATTGGTGAACAGAAGCGTCGGATCGTTGCCCGGAATCAATGGGCTCGACGCGACGATGGTGTGGCCCTGTCTGTTGAAATAATCGAGGAAACGACTGCGGATTTCGCTGCTTTTCATTGCTCGGGTAACCGTAGGATTCAAATGACCGGCCGGCCGGGGATTGGAGCGCCGGCCGGCAGGGAGCGAATTATTGCATCACGGCCAGCAGCGGGCTACTGCTCGTCGCCGCCGTCCTTGAGCACCGTCCGTACCGTCTCCGGGGAGAAGCCCCGGCTGGCGAGGAATCGCGACTGTTTCCCCCTCTCTTCGAGGGTCTGCGGCAGGGAGCCGAACTTCTTTTTCCAGATCAAGCGTGCCGCCTCGATCTCGCTGCCTTTGAGCTCCGATTGGGCTGCCTCAATAGCGGCCTCGGACACGCCTTTTTCACGCAGCTCGTGGAGGATCCGGGCGGCGCCGAATTTGCGCCGGCGCACGGCGGTCACTTGCTCGACAAAGCGCGCCTCCGACAGCCAGCCTCGTTTTTCGAGGTCGTCAAGCAGCATTTCCAGTGCGGCCGGATCCTCGGTATGCGGCTGCAGTTTTACCTGCAACTCCGCGCGCGAATGCTCCCGGCGCGCCAGCGCTTTCAGCGCGCGCCCCTTCAGGTTCGGAACCTGCGGCAGCTTTTACTCCTCGGCGACGACCTGGACCAGCGGCTTCTCCGCCACGTGGTCGCGGATCCTGGCTTCGATTTCCTTCGCCATTTCCGGGTTCTCCTTCAGGAATTCCCGGGTATTGTCCTTGCCCTGGCCGATACGATCCTTGCCATAGCTGTACCAGGCGCCCGATTTCTCGATGACCTTGTACAAGACGCCAAGTTCGATGATTTCGCCTTCGCGCGAGATGCCCTCGCCGTAGAGAATGTCGAATTCGGCCTGGCGAAACGGTGGCGCAACCTTGTTCTTCACCACCTTGGCCCGGGTTTCGTTGCCGACCACCTCGTCGCCCTTCTTTATCGCACCAATGCGGCGGATGTCGATGCGCACCGAGGCATAGAACTTGAGCGCGTTGCCACCGGTGGTGGTTTCCGGATTGCCGAACATCACGCCGATCTTCATGCGGATCTGGTTGATGAAAATCACCAGGGTGTTGGAGCGCTTGATGTTGGCGGTCAGCTTGCGCAGCGCCTGGGACATCAGCCGCGCCTGCAGGCCCATCTGCGGCTCGCCCATTTCGCCTTCGATTTCCGCTTTCGGAGTCAACGCGGCGACCGAGTCGATCACCACCACGTCCACGGAACCGGATCGCACCAGCATGTCCACGATTTCCAGGGCCTGCTCGCCGTTGTCCGGCTGCGAGATCAGCAGCTCGGAGACTTTACAGCCGAGCTTGCCCGCATACTGGGGATCGAGTGCATGTTCCGCGTCGATGAATGCTGCGGTACCGCCCATTTTCTGCATCTGGGCAATGACCGACAGCGTCAGCGTGGTCTTGCCGGAGGATTCCGGACCGTAGACTTCGACGATGCGCCCGCGTGGCAGGCCGCCGATCCCCAGCGCCAGGTCCAGGCCCAGCGATCCGGTCGAAACCACTTCGATGTCCTTGGCGATCTCGTGCTCGCCCAGGCGCATGATCGAGCCCTTGCCGAACTGTTTTTCGATCTGGGAAAGGGCAGCGGCCAGCGCCTTGCTTCTGTTTTCGTCCATGTTTTTCCCTTCTTCTGATCGCAGCATTATTGCATCATTCATTCGCATGATGACCCCCCCAGTAGTTATCCATTCCCATCGGAGCCGCAAGCCCACTATCGGCCGTTCATGCCGCTGCCAGGAAATGGATGCCCTGGCGTCCCATTTCCGATGTCGAAATCCTTGAGCGAAATCAGTGTACTGTTTTTATATACAGTATTGCAAACTTATCCCTCTCGAAAGCGGCAACTGCCTGATGTCTAAGGGATTGCAGGGGTCGAGGG
>CAYODB010000176.1:0-8031 GCA_964402495.1 uncultured Bordetella sp. | reverse complement strand
GCCGTAGCAATCCGAGCCACGGCCCTTTTCGCCGTTGCGGGCGCGGTGGATGCGCTTGAAACGGTATTCGACCAGGGTATTGATGTTGCGATCCGCAATGGCATGGATACTGCCGCCGTGACCGCCGTCGCCGCCGTCGGGCCCGCCCCGCGGGATGAATTTCTCGCGCCGGAATGAGGCGATGCCGTCCCCGCCCTTGCCGGCGTGGACTTCAATTCTGACTTCGTCGATGAATTTCATTTTTCAAAGTATGGGTGAACCACGGAGGGTGTCCGTGCTCTCCGTGGTGAAGGTCCTTCCGGAATCGTGTCCGGAAACAAAAAAGCCCTACCGGGTCCGATAGGGCTTCTTTTTGAAGCGGGAAACCTTACACCGGCACGACACTGACCATTTTCTTCTTCGCCGGGCCCTTCACCGAGAAGTTTACAGTGCCATCCACTTTCGCGAACAGCGTGTGATCCTTGCCGATGCCGACATTGGTGCCGGGATGAACCTGGGTGCCACGCTGACGCACGATAATGCTGCCCGCCGAAATCACCTGCCCGCCGTAGCGCTTCACGCCAAGGCGTTTTGCGTTGGAGTCGCGGCCATTGCGCGAACTACCGCCTGCTTTTTTATGTGCCATGAGTCCGCTCCTTAGGCCGAGATCGCGCCGATCTGAATCTCGGTGTAGTTCTGCCGGTGGCCGCCATGCTTCTGGTAGTGCTTGCGGCGGCGCATCTTGAAGATGGTGACCTTGTCGTGGCGGCCGTGCGCCACGACCGTGGCCTGGACCTTGGCGCCGGCTACCAGAGGAACCCCGACCGAGACCTTGTCGCCGTCGGCAACAAGGAGCACCTGATCCAGGGTAATCTGGCTACCCACGTCTGCAGGTAGCTGTTCTACCTTGATTTTTTCGCCGGAAGCAACGCGGTACTGCTTGCCGCCGGTTTTTATGACCGCATACATGATAGAGCCCTCGATACGCTTTTGAGGAAGCCGCGCATACTACAAAAAAAGAAGGGGTTAGTAAAGCCGAAGGTAAGGGCCCAGCGGGGCGCGGCTGACGGCGGGAGGGCTATTTCATCAAGTTGCCTGGCGCCCGATCGGCTGATTCTTGACACCCGGGTGGCGGGGTTCCTACCATCGCGCTCTTTTGCTTCCGGCGTCACCCCCCGTTTCCCTGTGATCCCCGAATTTATCAGGAACCTAATCGCCCGAGACATGGAAGCGGTCGACGCCGTCATCCGCGACCGGCTGCATTCCGAGGTCATGCTGGTCCGTCAGGTTGCCGAGTACATCATTGGCAGTGGCGGCAAGCGCTTGAGGCCGGCGCTCGTCGTCCTGTCGGCCGGGGCGTGCGGGTATCAGGGTGCCCATCATCACCGACTGGCTGCCGTCGTTGAATTCATCCACACGGCCACCCTGCTGCACGACGACGTGGTGGACGATTCCAGCATGCGCCGCGGCCGCGCCACGGCCAATTCCGCGTTCGGCAATGCCGCCGCGGTCCTCGTCGGGGATTTCCTCTACTCGCGCGCTTTCCAGATGATGGTCGAAGTGCAGAACATGAGGGTGATGGAGATCCTCTCGGAGGCCACCAATACAATCGCCGAGGGCGAGGTGATGCAGTTGCTGCACGTCCACAATGCGGACGTGGACGAGCGGGCCTATCTGCGTGTGATCCGTTCCAAGACCGCCAAGCTGTTCGAGGCCGCGAGCCGGCTGGGCGGCATCGTAGCCGGCGTGCCACGGGCGCAGGAAGACGCGCTGGCCGAATACGGCATGCAGCTCGGGACGGCGTTCCAACTGATCGACGACATCCTCGACTACTCTGGCGACCTGGTGAACACAGGCAAGAACCTCGGCGACGATCTGGCCGAAGGCAAGGCCACACTGCCGCTCATCCACGCCATGCACAAGGGCAGTCCCGAGCAGGGCGCCTTGATCCGCAGGGCGATCACAGAGGGCGGCCTCCGCGATTTCGGACCGGTAATGGCGACAATCAAGGAAACGGGGGCGCTGGAATACGTGCGCAACCAGGCGCAAATCGCCGCCGACCGCGCCTGCGAGGTCCTGGCGGTACTGCCGAATTCAAAATACAGGGATTGTTTGTTAGAATTGGCGGCCTTTGCGGTGACCCGCAATTATTGACCAATTATTGACGTACCACTCACCGTCGGGGTGTAGCTCAGCCCGGTAGAGTACTGCGTTCGGGACGCAGGAGTCGGAGGTTCGAATCCTCTCACCCCGACCAATAGTTCAATCCGGCTCCCCCACGGGGGCCGATCTAACGCCGGAGCCCGTGTGGCCAAGTTGCTCCTCCTAGTCGCCGTCTTTACGGTGGTCTACCTCATCCTCCGCAGTTACAAGAGGAAAACCGACAAGCCGGCGCCTCCGGCTGGCGGATCGCAGGGTCATGGCGGGCAGGGTCATGGTGGATCGAAGCACGGCGAGGACATGGTTCGCTGCCGGGTGTGCGGTATCCACCTGCCGAAGAGCGAGGCCATCACGTCGCGCGACGAAATCTTCTGCAGCCGCGAGCATCTGCAACTGGCCGACCGGGAACGCGACGGTCGCTGACCTCCGGGCGAGGCGGGCACCGATGAGCAGCGTTCTTTCCCTGGATGGACCCGCGCTCGAACGCCGCCAGTACGGCGACGCCTTTTGGCGCTCCCTGTTCTACTTCAATATCTACCGCCTCGGCGCGGCGCTGATCCTGTTCGTCTCTGTGATGGCGCTCGGCGAGGACATCCCCTTCGGTTCGCGCAATCGCACGCTGTTCCTGTACACGGACGTCGGCTACGTTGCGTTCGGCCTGCTTTGCTTCGCATCCATACTTCCGCGCAGGCCGCACTTTGCATTGCAGCTCACGGTGCAGATCTGCGCCGATATCGTATTCATCGTCGTCATGATGTATGCAAGCGGCGGCATCAGCAGCGGACTGGGCACCTTGCTGTTGATTTCTCTTGCGGCCGTAGGGCTCATCAGTCGCGGCCGGCTGACGCTGTTTTTTGCGGCGCTGGCGACGCTGGCGGTGCTGGTCGAACACACCTATCAGGTGCTGTTCCTCTACGGTTCCACCGCGTTGTTTGCGCAGGCAGGCCTGCTGAGCATCGGGTTTTTCGCCACAGGCTGGCTGGCGCATTCGCTGGCCAAGCGTGCAGTCGCAATCGAGGCGATCGTCGCGCAGCGCGAAGTGGACCTTGCCAATATGGCGCAGGTCAACCAGCTTGTAATCCAGGACATGCAGGACGGCGTGCTGGTGGTGGACGAGCGCGGCGTCATACGCCAGATCAATTCGCGCGCCGAGACCCTTTTCGGCCCGGTTCCGCGGAGCGCCCGCGATGTCTTCCTCATCGACTATGCGCCGACTCTGGCGGCGCGCATGGACCAATGGCGCGCGGATCCGAGGGCCACTCTGGAACCGCTGCGCACGGTTCTGACCCACAAACCGACGGCGGCGCGTTTCGTGCCCGTGGGCAAGGCCCGCAATGTCGGTGTCGTCATCTTTCTCGAGGACCTGACCCGCATCCAGCAACAGGCCCAGCAGCTGAAACTCGCGTCCCTGGGCAGGCTGACCGCCAATATCGCGCATGAGATCCGCAATCCGTTGTCCGCGATCAATCACGCCACCGAGCTGCTGCTGGAGGAAACCGCCATGCGCACGCCTTCGCAGGCGCGTATGCTGCAGATCATCCACGACAACAGCAAGCGCCTGGACCGCATGGTCCAGGATGTGTTGAAGCTGAACCGCCGCGATCAGGCGACGCGGGAGCATTTCAGCCTGGTCGACTACCTGCGCAACTTCGCAATGGAGTTTTGCGAGATCGAGAAAGTGTCTGCGGAGATCATCCGGGTTGAGGTAGAAAGGGGCGCTTCGGGAAAATTCGAGCCCACCGTCAGCTTCGACCGCAGCCATCTCAACCAGGTGATGTGGAACCTGTGCCGGAATTCCCTGCGTTACTGCCGGAAGAAGGCGGGCAGCATATTCCTGAACGTGCGGCCCGGACCGCGGAAGGGTACGATAGAATTGAGCGTCGGCGATGACGGCAGCGGCGTCGCAGAATCGCTGCGTGGCCACCTGTTCGAGCCATTCTTTACGACCGCGTCCAGCGGCACCGGACTCGGACTGTATATCGCGCGGGAAATCTGCGAAGCCAACGGCGCCACCCTCGACTACGTGGATGGCCCGGTGGGCGCGCAGTTCAGTCTCATCTGCAGAGGAGCGTCGGCGTGAAACGCAAGGACCAGGCAGCGGGAGCCTCCTCCCGGTCGGTACTCATTGTTGACGACGAGGAGGATATCCTCGAACTCATCGAACTCACACTGCTGCGCATGGGCCTCGACGTTGAACGGGCCACCACGGTAAAGGGCGCGATCGAAAAGGTCCAGTCCGGCAGTTACGACCTCTGCCTCACCGACATGCGGCTCCCAGACGGCGAAGGGCTCGAACTCGTCCAGTTCATTTCCGACAACATTTCCGACCTGCCCGTGGCGGTGATCACCGCCCATGGCAACACCGAGAATGCCGTGGCGGCGCTCAAGGCGGGCGCATTCGATTACCTTGCCAAGCCGGTATCCCTGGAACAGTTGCGTACGCTGGTCAAGTCGGCGCTGTCCCTGCCGCAGGCGTCCGCGACGCCCAAGTCGTCGAATGAACAGGCCCTGCTGGGCGAGTCCAGCGCAATCCAGCAGGTGCGCGACCTCATCGAGAAGCTGGCGCGCAGCGAGGCGCCGGTGCATATCACCGGCGAATCGGGCAGCGGCAAGGAGCTTGCTGCCCGCCTGATCCACCAGAAGGGGGCGCGGCGCACCCAGCCGTTCATGCCCGTCAATTGCGGCGCCATTCCCGAAAACCTGATGGAATCCGAGTTCTTCGGCTACAAGAAAGGCGCCTTTACGGGCGCCGACACCGAACGCGACGGATTTTTCCAGGCCGCCAGCGGCGGCACGCTGTTTCTGGACGAAGTCGCCGATCTGCCGCTTGCCATGCAGGTCAAGCTGCTGCGGGCGATACAGGAGAAGAAAGTGCGCAAGGTCGGGTCGACCCAGGAAGACCCGGTGGACGTGCGCATCATAAGCGCGACGCACCAGAAGCTGGGCGAATGCGTGGAAGCGGGCAAGTTTCGCCACGACCTCTATTACAGGCTCAATGTCATCGAGCTGCGCATGCCGGCGCTGCGCGAGATGCGGGAGGACGTTCCCCTGTTCGTGATCGCACTTCTGGACAAGCTGGCGCGAACCAGCGGGGCGAAGAAGGCGGAGGTCAGCCCCGAAGCGCTGCAGGAGCTCAGCCGCTACGATTTTCCCGGCAATGTGCGCGAGCTGGAAAACGTGCTGGAACGGGCCATGGCCCTGTCCAGCGACAGCAAGATCACCGTAGACGACCTCCAGCTCACGCCTCAGGAGCCGCCGGAGCAGGCCACCGCGGCGGGCAATGACAGCAAGGCGCCGCTGCAGGATTATCTGGACCGGATCGAAAAGGAAGCGATCCTGGAGGCTCTGGAAAAGACCCGCTTCAACCGCACTGCCGCCGCCAAACTGCTTGGCATCACGTTCCGCTCGATGCGCTACCGCATGGAGCGCCTGGGAATAAATTGACCCGGGGCCGCGGGCCGCGGGCCGCGGGCCGAGAAAAACGCCGGCCAACCGCGGCAGACGTGGACTGGAGATTCAATCCCCAGGGGCTGATTCCTTCCGCAAGGCAAATACCTTCCCCGAACTTCGACGAGCGGCCCGAGGGCTCGGTCGTTGAGTTGATCGTCGTCCACAACATCAGCCTGCCGCCAGGCGGGTTCGGGGGTCCAGGAATTGTCGAGCTGTTCACCAACCGGCTCGATTCCGCGGAACATCCGTATTACCGCGAAATCGAGGGCCTCAGGGTCTCCAGCCACTTCTTCGTCCGCCGCGACGGTGAATTGATCCAGTTCGTCGCTTGCGGCAAGCGTGCCTGGCACGCCGGGCAGTCCGAATGGCGCGGGCGCGGGCGCTGCAACGACTTTTCCGTGGGCATCGAACTGGAGGGGGCGGACGACGTCTCGTTCGAGGACGTCCAGTATCTGCAGCTTGCGCGGCTGGCCCGCGCTCTCGGCCGGGCCTATCCCATCGCGGATTGCGTCGGCCATTCCGACATCGCCACGCCACCCGGCCGCAAGACCGATCCGGGACCGCATTTCGATTGGGTCCGCTTTAGGGCCCTGCTCGACAAGAGTGCATAGTGGTTGGTGGCTGGTGGCTAGTCGTCTTTCGCCTTTCGCTCTTCACCAGTCACCAACCACCAACCACCACTAGCCATGTGGGAGGGCCGCCCTCCCGCCAGTTCGCCATCACGCGTTGCGGCGCGACTTCCGTGCCGGTGGCCGGCAGCCATGCAAGAAACATAAACGATACCGTCGACATCCATTTTGCGACGGTGACCGCCGCCGCGCACTGCTTCCGGGTCCGATAACGTTTGACTTCGCGCGCGCTTTCCCTGAATTTCCTGCCGCGCCGCGTCAGGTTTGCGCGTCTCGCGAGCAGATGAAGAGCAGAACCGAGCATTCTGTTTTTGCAAAGTAAAAATTTCTTGACAGCATGCGTCAGACTACTAGAATTAGTTCCACTTTGGGGTCGAAAGCACAAGATGTAGTGGTTTCGAACTTACACCCACTCGGCCGTTGTTGTCAGGCGACACAAGAAAATTCGAGGGAGAACCAATGCAACTAGCCACCGATCTGACCACATCCTCTGCGGCAACCAACTTCCCCACGGACGAAGGTGCGGCCAGTCGTGAGCAGCGTTACGCGCAGTACAAGATCATCCGCCGCAACGGCGCGGTGGTCGGATTCGAGCCCGGCAAGATCGCGGTGGCGATGACCAAGGCGTTCCTGGCGATCAACGGCGGCCAGGGGGCGGCTTCCGCCCGCGTCCGCGAGCTGGTTGAGAAGATGACGGAAGTGGCGGTCACTGCCCTGATGCGGCGCCAGCCCAACGGCGGCACTTTCCATATCGAGGACATCCAGGATCAGGTCGAGCTGACGCTGATGCGATCGGGCGAGCACGAAGTGGCGCGAGCCTACGTCCTGTACCGCGAGGAGCGGGCGCGCGAGCGTGCGAAGACCCGCGAGTCGCAGGCTGCGGCAGCGGCTTCGGGCCAGGTGATCAATGTCGTGGAAGACGGGCAGCGCCGGCCGCTCGACCTGGCCCAGTTGGCTACGCTGATCAAGGATTCCTGCGAAAACCTGGGGCGGGCCGTCGACCCGTCGCTGATCCTGCAGATGACCCTGAAGGACCTGTACGACGGCGTGCCGATGGACGAAGTGCGCAAGTGCGCGATCCTCGCCGCCCGGTCGTTGATCGAGAAAGATCCGGCCTACAGCTACGTCACCGCCCGCCTGCTACTTAATAGCGTGCGTTTCGAGGTCCTGGGCAAGGAAGTCAGCCACGGCGCGATGCATACCCTGTACGGCGAATATTTCCCCGGCTTCATCCAGCGCGGCATCGATGCCGGACTGCTCGACGAGCGGCTCGGCCGCTTCGACCTGCGTTCCCTGGGGGCGGCGCTCGACGCCACCCGCGACTTCAAGTTCGGCTACCTGGGCCTGCAAACGCTTTACGACCGCTACTTCCTGCACGTGCAGGACCGGCGCATCGAACTCCCCCAGGCCTTCTTCATGCGCGTGGCCATGGGCCTCGCGATCAACGAAGTCGACCGTGAAGTCCGCGCCATCGAGTTCTACAACGTGCTGTCGAGCTTCGACTTCATGTCCTCGACGCCAACCCTGTTCAATTCCGGCACCCAGCGCTCGCAGCTCTCCAGTTGCTACCTGACCACCGTGTCGGACCATCTCGAAGGCATTTACGACGCCATCAAGGAAAACGCGCTGTTGTCCAAATTCGCGGGCGGCCTTGGTAACGACTGGACGCCGGTACGCGCCCTCGGTTCCCACATCAAGGGCACCAACGGCAAATCCCAGGGGGTCGTGCCTTTCCTGAAGGTCGTCAACGACACCGCTGTCGCCGTGAACCAGGGCGGCAAGCGCAAGGGCGCGGTGTGTTCCTACCTGGAAA
>CAYODB010000175.1:0-8037 GCA_964402495.1 uncultured Bordetella sp. | reverse complement strand
CGCGCGGCGCGAGACCGACACCATGGACACCTTCGTGGATTCGTCCTGGTATTTCCTGCGCTACGCCTGCGCCGACCAGGACGGGAAAATGGTCGACGAGCGCGTCAATTACTGGCTGCCCGTGGACCAGTACATCGGCGGCATCGAACACGCCATCCTGCACCTGCTGTATTCGCGCTTCTGGACCAAAGCCATGCGCGACCTCGGCCTGGTAAAGCTCGACGAACCCTTCACGCGCCTGCTGACGCAGGGGATGGTGCTGAACGAGATCTTCTCCCGCAAGACGGACAGCGGCCGCGTCCAGTATTTCAATCCGGCGGAAGTGGAACTGCAGTTCGACGAAACCGGCAAACGCACCGGGGCTATGCTCAGGTCGGATGGCCAGCCGCTCGATTCGGGCGGCATCCGCACCATGTCCAAGTCGAAAAACAACGGTGTGGATCCGCAGGCGCTGATCGAGCAGTTTGGCGCTGACACGGCGCGATTCTTCATGATGTTCACATCGCCTCCCGAGGACACGCTGGCGTGGAACGACGACGGCGTCGAAGGCGCTTACCGATTTTTGCGCCGGTTGTGGAGTTACGGCGAGAGATTCAAGCAGGGTGGAGGTCCTGCAATTGCCCCCAACTTGCAGAAGGCCACGCGTCTGGAGATCCATACGCTGCTCAAACAGGCCAGCTATGACATGGAGAGACATCAGTTCAACACCGTTGCTTCCGCTGCAATGAAGATGTTGAATGCGCTGGACCGAATGGTGGGCGTTGGCGATACGGCGGCTAAAGAGGGACTTTCGATTCTGCTGAGGCTACTCTCTCCCATTACGCCGCATGTGTGCCAGTACTTATGGCGCGAACTCGGCTTCGGCGCCGAGATCCTCGACGCACCCTGGCCAGTGGTGGACGAGTCGGCTTTGGTCCGGGACGAGGTCGACCTGGTGGTGCAGGTCAACGGCAAGCACCGCGGGTCCGTCCGCGTTCCCAGCGAGGCTTCGCGCGAAGCGGTCGAGCGCCTGGTGCTCGAGAGCCCCAACGTGCAGAAGTATATGGATGGGCAAACGGTGAAGAAAGTGATCGTTGTGCCCGGACGGTTGGTAAATATTGTTGTCTGAGAAAATCAGGGACGAGGGACGAGGGGCGAGAGATGAGGGAAGGTCAACGCATATCAGGACTCCAGCAGTTCGAGAAGGGTGATGAATAAATTCTTACTGGACGTCTCCTCGCTCCTCGCTCCTCGCCCCTCGGCCCTGGTCATCGCGATTATTTTCGTGCTGACCCTCTCTTCCTGCGGCTTTCAGCTTCGCGGCCAGGTCGCGATTCCGTTCCAGACCATTTTCATCGAAGCGCCCGGCTACTCCGTCTTTGTCAATGACCTGGAACGGGCGATTCGTTCCGGGAGCGCGACGCGCATCGTTGCCAACCGCGACGAAGCCGAGGCAGTGCTCAACATCCTCGGCGAAGCGCAGGAGAAGCACATCCTCTCGCTTTCCAGCGCGGGCAGGGTGCGCGAGTTTGAACTGCGGTACCGCATCGCGTACCGGCTTACCGACAAGGCATCCATCGACCTTGCTCCGCCCGGCGAGATCAACCTGCGGCGGGACATGACCTATGACGACACCCAGGTGCTGGCCAAGGAATCGGAAGAGGTGCTGCTGTACCGCGACATGAAAGCCGATGCCGTGCAGCAGATGCTGCGCCGCCTTTCGGTGGCGCACCGTCCGTTCTGAGGAAGCTACCGGGATTCGCGGACGATATAATCGGTGCATCTGAATCCTCTGTCAGCCCATGCCGCCTGAAGGCACTGTAGGTACCGTCAGTCCAAAGTTCGAGCGCTTCGATGAGCCCATTGTGCTCCAGAGCGGCGCCCGCCTGGACGCGTACCAGCTTGCCTACGAAACCTACGGCACACTGAATTCGGCGCGCAGCAACGCGGTGCTGGTCTGCCATGCCCTGAATGCCTCCCACCATGTAGCCGGCGTCTATGCGGACGATCCGGACAACGTTGGCTGGTGGGACAATCTCATTGGCCCCGGCAAGCCGCTCGATACGAACCGCTTCTTCGTCGTCGGCGTCAACAACATCGGCGGCTGCCATGGCTCCACCGGCCCTGCCAGCATCAATCCCGCGACCGGCAGCCAATGGGGTGCCGACTTCCCGATGGTCACGGTGGAAGACTGGGTCGAAGCGCAATCGCGTCTGGCGACCCGCCTGGGCATCCGGCGTTTCGCCGCCGTCATGGGCGGCAGCCTGGGCGCGATGCAGGCGCTGCAATGGACCATCAGCCAGCCGCAACGCATCGGCCATGCGATCGTGATCGCGGCCGCGCCAAAGCTCTCGACCCAGAACATCGCCTTCAACGAAGTGGCGCGCCAGGCCATCACCACTGACCCGGATTTCCACGGCGGGAATTTCTATTCCCACGGCGTCGTTCCGCGCCGCGGGTTGCGCATTGCGCGCATGATCGGGCACATCACTTATCTTTCCGATGATGCGATGGCCGAAAAGTTCGGACGCGAGTTGCGCGAAGGCGTGTACAAGTTCAATTTCGACGTCGAGTTCCAGATCGAGTCCTACCTGCGCTATCAGGCCGACAAGTTCGCCGAGCGTTTCGACGCCAATACCTACCTGCGCATCACCAAGGCGCTGGACTACTTTGATCCCGCTGCCGCGCATGGGGGCCACCTCAGCGCGGCATTGAAACAGGCCAGCGCTGGCTTCCTGGTGGCGTCCTTCACTTCGGACTGGCGTTTTTCTCCGGCGCGCTCTCGCGAAATCGTCAAGGCGCTGCTCGACAATGGCCTCGATGCGAGTTATGCGGAAATCAACGCGCCGCACGGGCACGATGCCTTCCTGATGGATGATCCGCGCTATCACAACGTGATCCGCGCCTATTTCAACAACATCGCCCTGTGACGGCCGACCCATGACGCCTTTCGACATGCCGGCTTCGCTGTCGGGACGCTCCGATTTCATCGCGATCGCAAAATGGATCAAGCCAGACGCCAGGGTCCTCGACCTGGGCTGTGGCGACGGCTCGTTGTTGCGGCACCTGAAGGAAGCGCGCGGCGTCACCGGCTATGGCATCGAAATCGACGATATCAAGGTGCTGGCCTGCGTGAAGAACAGGGTGAATGTGCTGCAGATCGACCTCGAGTCGGGGTTGTCAGAGTTCGAATCGGATTCGTTCGACTACGTCATCCTGTCGCAGACATTGCAAGCCGTGCGCCACACCGAGCGCATCATCCGCGACATGCTGCGGGTGGGTCGCGAAGCGATCGTCACTTTCCCCAACTTCGGCTACTGGCGGCACCGGCTGCAGATTGTCGGGGGCCGCATGCCGGTTTCGGGCGAACTGCCTTACGAGTGGTACGACACGCCAAACATCCATCTGTTCACGATTCGCGACTTCGAGAATTTCTGCGGCACCCACAACGTGCGCATTCTCGAGCGTGTAGTGATGGCCGAGGGCCGGCCGGTGAATTTCCTGCCCAATCTGCTGGGCTCGCTCGCGGTCTACCGCTTCGACGAAGGGCCGCGCGCCTAGGAATCGCGGATTGCAGGGCGGGTTCCATCCTGTCGCCGTCAGCCATGCCAGCACCGGCAGACCGCGCCTTGCCGCACCGGTGAAAAACGTTTCGTCGCCGAGAAGGTGGCCACAGCCAGCCCGCTATCCGGCAATGAACCTAAGCGTCAGCCGCCTTGTCAGCGCGCGCGTCAACTTTGCCCTCCTTGCCCGCCGAGCCGATCGACAGGTCGGCGAGCCCCGAGCGGATCATGAACCAGAACAGGATTACGCCCGGGAAGGCGATGACGGTGGTGAGCAGATAGAAGTTTACATAGCCGATCGCCTCGATCAGCGCGCCTGCACTCGTCCCGGTGAGGAGGCGACCGGCTATGCTTGCCAGCGCGGAGAGCAGGGCGTACTGGGTCGCGGTGAAGCGTAGGTTGCAAAGCGCAGAGAGGTAGGCGACCACCGTCACGCCGCCTATGCCGCTCGCGAAATTCTCGAAGCCGACCGCCGCGGCCATGCCGATGTTGCTATGGCCGGCCGCCGCCAGCGCGGCGAAGCTGAAATTCGATACCGCCATCAGGACCAGGCTGACGAGGACCGCATGCTTCATCCCCAAGCGCGCGTAGAGAATGCCGCCGACAAGAATGCCGAGCAGCAGCGCGATGAAGCCTACACCGACGTCGTAGAAGGCTACTTCATCGTTGCTAAAGCCAAGGTCCTTGAAGAGCAGCCTGAGCGTAAGATTGGCGAGCGTGTCGCCGATCTTGTGGATGAGCACGAACAGCAGCACCACCAGCGCCCCCTGGCGCTTGAGGAACTCGAGCAACGGGCTGAAATAGGCGACGATCGCTTCGACGACGCCGCGCGGCTTGACCGGCTCGCGGTGTCGCTCAGGCTCGCCCATCACTACGCCGACCAGCATCGCCGGGAGCGCGAATACGGCGCAGACAAGATAGGCGGCGCTCCAGCCGAGACGGGCGGCGATGACCAGCGCTAGGGCGCCGGCCGCCGTAGCGCCGATGCGCCAGCCGTACTGCGACATGCCGGAGCCGACACCGAGCTGGCGCGGCTCGAGAAGCTCGATGCGGTAGGCGTCGATGACGATGTCGAACGTGGCGCCGGCAACGCCCACGGTGATCGCGGCGATCGCGACCATATAAAGCGCTTCGTCCGGATCGGCGATTCCGAGGAACGCGACGGCGGCCATCACCAGCACGCCGACCAGCCACAGCCAGCTGCGCCGCTGCCCGAACCTGCCGATTACCGGTAGCCGGACGTTGTCGACGATCGGTGCCCAAAGGAACTTGAAGTTGTAGGCGAGGAAAGTGAGCGCGAAAGCGGTCACCGCGCTTTTGGTGATGCCGTACTGGGCGAGGCGCGTGGTCAAAGTCGCGCCGATCATCGCGAAGCCGAAGCCGGAGGAGATGCCCAAGAACAACGCCGCGAGGGGCGCGGACTCAAAATAAGGGCGTATGCCTTCCGGCAGCCTGCTGCGCCAGTTGCGTAACGCGGTCGTACCGTTCTTCACGTCGCCGCTTCCCAATCATCCGGAAACCCAGGCAACAGCATGCGGGCCACGGGCGGCTGCGCATACACGCGCAGGTCGCTAAGCCAGCGGGTAGTCATAGTCGACGGTAAGAGGCGCGTGGTCGCTGAAGCGCTGCTCCTTGTAGATCGAGCAGGACTTGGCCTTGGCGGCGATGCCCGGGGTGGCCATCTGGTAGTCGATGCGCCATCCCACGTTCTTGGCGTACGCCTGGCCCCGGTTGGACCACCAGGTATATTGCTCGGGGCGGGTGTCGATCTGGCGGAACACGTCGACGAAGCCGAGCGTGTCGATGACCCCCGAGAACCAGGCCCGCTCCTCGGGCAGGAACCCGGAATTTTTCTGGTTGGAGCGCCAGTTTTTCAGGTCGATCTCCTTGTGCGCCACGTTCCAGTCGCCGCAGATGATCACATCGCGGCCGCCGGTGTGCAGTTCATGCAGGGGATCGATGAAACGTTCCATGAACCCGAACTTGATCGCAAGCCGTTCGGCGGAACTAGATCCCGACGGCACGTATACTGACACCACGCTGAGATTGCCGTACTGGACTTCGATGTAGCGGCCTTCGGCGTCGATGTCGGGGATGCCGAGGCCGCTGATCACGCGGTCAGGTTTGCGCCGGCAGTAGATGCCGACACCACTGTAGCCGGGGCGTTCAGCGCAATGGAAATGGCCGTGGAAGCCGTCGGGATTCCGGATCGCGTCCGAAAGGTCCTTTTCCTGCGCCTTGACCTCCTGCACGCAAACGACGTCCGCGGTCAGCCGGCCCATCCAGTCGAGGAAGCCTTTATTGACGGCCGAACGTATGCCGTTCAGATTGAGAGAGACGATTCGCAATGAAAGATTTCAGGCAGGAATTCATCGAATTCGCCTTGGGCCGCGGAGTGCTCTGTTTCGGCGAGTTCAAGACCAAGGCCGGGCGGCTTTCGCCCTATTTCTTTAACGCCGGCCTGTTCAACGATGGCGAGGCCCTGCGCAAGCTCGGGCAATTCTACGCCAAAGCCATTCTTGCCGCCGCTCCCCCCTTCGACATGCTGTTCGGCCCCGCCTACAAAGGTATTCCACTAGTATCCGGGGTCAGCATCGCGCTTGCCGAATTAGGGCGCAATCTGCCCTTCTGCTTCAATCGCAAGGAAGCCAAGGACCACGGTGAGGGCGGCATGACCGTTGGCGCCCCCCTGAGGGGCCAGATACTGATCGTGGATGACGTGATTTCCGCTGGGACATCCGTCAGGGAATCGGTGCAGATCATTCGGGCGGCTGGGGCGCAACCCTGCGGCGTGGCCATCGCCCTTGACCGCATGGAGCGGGGGACCGGGCCCCAGTCGGCCACCCAGGAGGTGCGCAGCCAATTCGGCATTCCGGTCATAAGCATCGCCACCCTGGACGACCTGACCGTGTTCCTGCAGGCGCGGGGCGACATGGCACAGCAGTTGCAATCAGTCCTGCATTACCGCAAGGAATACGGAGCAAGTCTATGAAAATGGTTCGCATCCTGCTGGCAGTCCTGGTTGCCGCCTCGCTGGCCCTGCCGGCTTACGCGCAGAAGAAGCCCAGCAGCCGCATGTACAAGTGTGTCGACGAGGCCGGCAAGGTCTTCTACTCGGACAGCCTGGACACGGACTGCAACAAGGGCAGCGAGTTGAATCGCCATGGCGTTGTGCTCAAGAAACCGGGCGACAAGCCGGCGAGCCAGCCGAAACTGGCCAAGGACGACCCGAAAAGGGTCGAGCTTGCGACGGCTGAGCGGCGTGATCGCGCGCTGATGGCGACTTACATGGCCGAACAGGATATTGACGCCGCGCGTGACCGCAGCCTTTCCATTCCCATGCTGTCCATCAAGGGCCTCGAAGGCAAGCTGGAGAAGGTGAACAACGACCTGTTTGACCTGAAAAAAGATGCGGATACATTGGCCTCCCAGCAGAAGCCGCTACCGTCGGATCTGATCGAAGACGTACAAATCAAGCAGAAACAGGTTGCCGTTTTGGAAACAGAGCTGGTGCAAAAGAAAGCCAACGCCGAGGCTATTCGCGCGCGATTCGAGTCCGATAAACAGCGCTATCGGGAGCTCAAGCCCCGCACGGTGGCCGTAACCAACTAGCCCTGGCGGCCAAGTTTTTCCTTTAGGATTTCGTTGACCTGGGCGGGGTTTGCCTTGCCCTTGCTGGCTTTCATCACCTGCCCGACCAGGGACTGGAAGGCTTTTTCCTTGCCTCCCCGGTAGTCGGAGACCTGCTGGGCATTGGCGGAAATCACCGCGTCGACGATTTTCCCGATCTCGCCGGAATCGGAAATCTGTTTCAGCCCCTTGCGCTCGATGATTTCGTCGGCGCTGCCTTCCCCGGCCCAGATCGCATCGAACACATCCCTGGCGATCTTGCCCGAGATCGTTCCGTCCGAGATTCGAAGGGCTAAGGCGCGCAATTGCTCCGGCGAAACCTTGCTCCCGTCGATCTCCAGGTTCTCTTCGTTCAGCTTGGCGCTAAGCGGCCCTGTTATCCAGTTTGCCAATTGGGGGGTAGCGGCCGTACCGACTCCCATCAAAGTGGCTGACGAGAAATTGGCCGTTTCTTTACTGATAACAAGCTGACTTGCTTGATACGGCGTTAGGCCGAGGCCAATGAATTCTTCTCGCTTATCCTTCGGCAAGGCCGGAAGGCCTGCGCGAACTCTCGCGATCCATTCCTCAGAAATTTCGAGCGGTAGCAGATCCGGGTCGGGAAAATAACGGTAATCGTGCGCGTCTTCCTTGGTGCGCATCATGCGGGTCTCGCCGGAGTCGGGATCGAACAGGACGGTTGCCTGCTGAATCTTGCCGCCGTCTTCCAGGGTCTCGATCTGCCACTTCACTTCGTACTCGATCGCCTGCTGCAGGAAGCGGAATGAATTCAGATTCTTGATCTCGCGCCGGGTGCCGAGCGGCGCGCCGGGCCTGCGCACCGAAACATTGGCGTCGCAGCGGAACGAGCCTTCCTGCATGTTGT
>CAYODB010000174.1:0-8047 GCA_964402495.1 uncultured Bordetella sp. | reverse complement strand
CCCCTCACCCCTCGCCCCTCGTCCCTCGCGCAGCGATATTCATGCGCGCGGTGCCTGGACTTTTTCCAGCATCGCGTTGATCAAGGTGTCGCTGGTGTGGCCTTCGATCTCGAGTTCCGGCGCTGGGGTCACGCGGTGCCTCAGCGCGGGGCGCGCCATGCGCTTCACGTCGTCGGGCGTGGCGAAACCGCGGCCGTCCATGAGCGCGCAGGCACGCGCGGCGCGAACCAGCGCGATGCCGCCGCGCGGGCCGGCGCCCGCGGCGACCCCGTTCCAGGTCCGGGTCGTGCGCACGATGCGCACCACGTAGTCCTGCACGGCATCGTCCATGGTCACCGCGGCCGCCAGGGCCTGAAGTTCGAGCACATGCTGGGGCTGGATCAGGCTCCCGACCTGTTCGACATTGAGTTTCTCGCCGACCTGGCTGGATGTGATGCGTTTTAGCATCGCGACTTCCTCGTCGAGCGGCGGATAGTCGATGCGTACCTTGAGGAGGAAGCGGTCCAACTGCGCTTCCGGCAGCGCATAGGTGCCTTCCTGTTCGATCGGGTTCTGGGTCGCCAGCACCATGAACGGCGGGGTCAGCACATGCGACATGCCTTCGATGGTGACCTGTCCTTCCTGCATGACTTCAAGCAGGGCAGCCTGGGTCTTGGCGGGCGCCCGGTTGATTTCATCGGCCAGGAGCAATTGCGTGAACACCGGGCCGCGTCGCGTGGTGAACTCGCCGCTGCGCTGGTCATAGAGCGTGTGGCCGGTGACGTCCGCCGGCATCAGGTCGGGCGTGAACTGGATGCGCGCATAGCTGCCGCCGAAGGTTTTTGCCAGCGCCTGCACCAGCAGTGTCTTGCCGAGGCCCGGCACGCCTTCGATGAGTACATGGCCACCGGCGAAAAGGGCGGCGAGCACCTGGTCCACCGTCTCCTTCTGCCCGACCATTGCGCGCGCGATCTGCACCTGCATCGCCGTGCTGACGTCCTGTGCCTGCTTCAACTGCTGTTCCGAGAGACTCGTTGTCATCGTGTTTTCCTCGAGGAGGCCCGCGCCTTGAGCGCAAGCTGTTCGTGCACTGCCTGATAAAGACTGATCGTTTGCAGGAAATCCATCATCTTCGTGGGGCTGCCCGGCGCGAGCAGTTGCCGCGTGCGTTCCTCCGGCCAGCCGAGGATTTCGGCGAGGCGCTGCGGCCGTTTCGGCTCGGAAATTGCCAGGAAATCCGGATGTGCCCGGCTGATGCGACGCAGGCAGGAATCGCGCGCGGCATCGAGCATGCGTTGCGCACCGCCGCTGGACCAGAGGAAGCGCCCGCTGGCGCGCAGGTGGTCGAGCAGCCGGCGCCGGCTGCGCGTCGGATCGGGGGCGATAGGGCCAAACCGCGGTGCGACGTACCAGAGCCAGAGCAGCAGGAGGAGGGCGCCGCCTGCCAGCGGTGCCCAGGCGTTCTCCAGCAGCCAGTCGCTGAGCGAAAGCTTGCCGGGCCGGTTGAAGAAATAGACCATGACTTCGCCCTGCGGCATGGAGACGAGCTCCCACAGGAACTGCGCATGCTGTTCCGTGCCGATCAGCGAATTCGATGCGAAATCCAATTCGTTCAGCACCGTGACCTGTCCTTCGCCTCGCCGGAGCTGCAGCAGGGCGTTGCCCCAGCCGCCGTCGAAACTGAATTCGGCGCCGGGTGCGTCCAGGCGCAGGGTCCTGGACAGCCGTACCAGCGATCCCGTTTCCCTGCCGGGCAGCGCGATTTCGAAGGGCTCGTCGGCTTCGCAGCGGCCGCCCGTGTCTTGCGGGCGCTTGACGGCGATGCGCTTGACGCCCATCGCTTCGAGCAGGGGGTCGGGCTGGCCCGCGGGTTCCGCTTCGACGATGAGATGGCCGCCGCTTCCCACCCATTGCAGGATCGAATCGCGCAGGGATGGCGTCAGCGTGTGCCGCCGGGCCGGCAGCAGCAGCGTTGCCGTCGCAGGCAGGCTCCGCAGTTCGGGCAGCGTGCGCAGGGTCGAGGCTTTGGCGTCCATGCGCACCAGCAGCCGTTCCGCGGCGAGCCAGGGATTGCGCCGGGCTTCGCCGCGATAGCCGGTATGCACGCTTTGCGTCACCTGCTCGAAATGCCGCAGGAACCAGGCCGTTCCTGCGGCGACCGCGACCAGCAGAACGCCTCCGATCAGGAGCTGGATTCTGCTCATGTTTTATCGGCCTGTGCGAAGTGCAGCGGCCAGTTGCTGCAAAGCTGTTCGACGCCGGCGGTCGAAGGCGTCTGCGCTGCGTACGCCACGGCCTGCCACGCGTCCACCAGTTGCCGGAAATAAACCACACCAGCATCCGGCAGGGATCGGCCCGCGGCGCGCACACAGTCACCTTCGGTGTATCCGGCAAGAAGCGGAACCTCGTAGCGGTGGGCCAGCGCCGAGAGCGCACCGCGATACAGCAGAGAGAGCGCTTCGCGCGGGCGCCCCGCGCGGGCCGCCGCCGCCGCTGCTGCGGCGACATCGTCGGGCAGCGATTCGGGTGCGACGTCGAGACCGGACAGCGTGTCCGGCGGCCGGTAGGCGCGCTTGAGCAGGCGGGGCTCGGGCAGGAACCGGCGCAGCGCATACAGGATCAGCAGAATCGCGACAATCGCGAGCACCCAGATCAGGCCCTGCGAAATATCCGAGATGAAGCGGATCAGGTTGAGCCAGGACTCGGAGAACGTATGCGGCTTGCTGTTCGACGCGTCGATCTCGCCGATGTAGCGCCAGCGTTTGACCTCGCGCTCCGAACCGAAGTCGGGGCTGGCGAGGACTTCGGTGATTTCGTGCTGGGGGGATTTTTCGTTCTGCTCCGCCATTGCCGGCTGCGGGCCGCCGATCATGGCGGCTGCGCCGGCAACGATCGTGAGCAACAACACCGCCGCTTTGGCCACCCCGCGCAGGCGCTCCTCGAGCCGCCGCAACTGCACTTCGATGTCCCAGCCCTCGAGGATGGTGCGGCGGTTCAGGTACAGCGCAAAGCCGGCGGTGACGAAGAAGGGTTCCACCAGGGAAACCGCCACGACATAGTGGAGCACGTCCCTCGTGCTCCACATGAACATTTCGCGGAAGGCGCCGAGGATGTCGTCGTCGTAAGCTTCGTCGGGCACCAGGTCCGCGGCCGTCGGCTCGAGCATGCGGACGACGATGACCGTGGCGAACAGCGCCACCCATTCGAGGTGCAGGCATACCACTGTGAGCCAGACGGCGTTGCCGCGGGTGCGCGCGCCGAGCGCGCTGCGCCGCTTCCTCGCCGCCGATCCGGTCTGTTTCTCGAGCGTCGACACCGGCAGCGTGAACGAGCGCGCGGTATCGAAGCGCCCGAACGTCAGCGCTCCGACCAGGCCGGGCCGCAGCCAGTCCCGGTAAGCGCGCAGGGTCGCCATCACGCCGCACTCTTCGCCAAACACAGCCCGGCTCGCCGCATGCAGCACGGCGCGGTCGAACAGCGGCTTCAGCCAGAACAGCACCAGCGCGGCATGGAACTTGTTGGGCATGACAATCAGCAGGATCGCGGCGACGGGAAGATAGAGCGCCAGCCAGACGCCCCAGATGGGACGCCACCATTCGCGCGCCATCTGGAAACCGAGGTCCAGCGCTTCCCACTGGGTGCGCGGACGCAGCGCGACGGCTATGCGGTCAATTTCCACGGCCGCGGCCCGCGAACAGGAAGTACAGCAAGACGGCGAGCCACATCGAGATTCCCACCGCGTATTTCGTCGTGGGCGGCAGGGTCGTCAGGGGCGACCAGAAGCCCTCGATGAAAGCGGCGATCAGGAACATCAGCGCCGCGCCATACATGACTTTCACCGCGGGTCGCGCGGCCTGGACCAGCGCCGCCTTGCGCGAGAGTCCGCGCGGCGCGATCAGCGCGCCGCCGAGTTTCAGGCCGGCGACGCCGGACAGGACGATGGCCCCCAGTTCCATGGCGCTGTGTCCGGAAACGAAGGACCAGAAGGGCACGCCATGGCCGACCGCGGTGAGATAGCCCGCGACCGCGCCGATCGTCAGCCCGTTGGACAGCAGGTAGAAAATCGTGCCCAGTCCGAACGCCATTCCGGTGGCGAACGTCTGGAAGCCGATTTTCACGTTGTTCCAGATATAGAACGCAAACATCATCAGGTTGTCGTCGGACTCGCGCATGCCCAGGCGCGGGTTCGATGGGTCGTACATGTCCTGGTACTGCGCCACCTGCCGCGGATCGAGCAGGTAATAGATGAAGTCCGGATAGACCGCCAGCGCCGCAATCATCCCCAGAAGCGGGCCGAAGAACAGCAGCGTGCTGGCGGCCACGAGCCGCCATTCGTCGCGCACTACACGCGGGAAATCCGCGGCGAGGAATTTCAGCACCCGGGCGGGGTGCCCGCCGCGCGCGCCGTAGAGCAGATGATGCCCCCGAAGTACGAGCTGGTTCAGGCGGTCGATGAGGTCCGGGCTGTACTGGCGGTCGCGCGCCAGCGCCAGCAACTGGCAAATGCGGCGATAGGCTGAAGGCATGTCCACGTCAGCCAGCGCGATGACGGGCCGGGTCGGATCGCGTTTGCCGGTCGCACGCTTGTGCTCGAGCCAGTTCTCGAACCGGACGATTTCCCCGCCGTAGCGTTGCTCGAACGCGGCCTGTTTCACCGTCGTCCGATCAGGTGGTTGGCCAGCGCCACGAGCCGGCCGGTTGCCGCGTCGCCCGAGCGGCCCGCGGTCAGCGAGGAGGCGATCTCCGCGAGTTCCGCGGAGCGCTCGGGCGTCAGGCGCGCCGAACGCTCGGCGAAGTCGAGCACTGTGCGCTGCTCGGCGGCCGATAACTGAAACGGTGGCGCAAAAGGGGCAGCTTCGGGAATTGTCAGGGGACGGGGCTTTTCATCCCGATATACCACCAGCGTATTGGCGGCGAAGTCGCCCAGGCGCTTGAAGTCGCGGTTGGACACCATGGCGCAATAGCCGAGGAAATACATGAAGGGCAGGAAATCCAGCGCGCGCAGCAGATTTCGAGTGAGCGCCGCCGACCAGCGCACCGGCGTGCCGTCGTCGTGCAGGACCATGAGGCCCAGCGCGCGCTTGCCCGGTGTCGATCCGCTCCAGTTGACCTCGAACCAGGCCGGGTACAGCCATTCGAGCAGGAACATGGACAGCAGCATCACCGCCGCGCCGAATTGCCCCAATGCGCCGGCACCAAAGCCGATGGCCACGAGTATGACGCCGCGGATCAGCAGGTCGAGCACCCACGCCAACGCGCGCGGCACCGGCCCGGCCACCCGCAGCGTGAGTTCGATGCCTTCCGGCGTGCCGATGCGGGCGGTGGTGTCAAGCAAGGTCGGGTGAACCTGGCCGGGGTCAGGCGGTGTAGAAAATGTCCCGGTAGCCGGTATAGAGGGAGGCGAGCAGGACCGGTCCCAGCAGCAGCCAGCCGAGAAGCAGCGGGATCGAAGCGACGATGGCGAGCACGAACATGACGATGCCGTAAACCAGGAACGGCACGATGTTCTTCAGGCAGGCGGAGAAACTGGCCTTGAGGGCCTGGCCCACGCTGTAATCGTTGAGCACGATGAGCGGATAGCTGAACCACATCGCCATGTAGATCGGAATGCTGAGCGCAAACACGATGAGGACGGCGAGCAAAATGGTCAGGCCCATTTCCGCGACTGCCGCGGGGTCGTTCATTCCCCCCATGAACATTCTGGCGATGGAGAATCCGAAAATCGCCATGACGACCACGAAAATTCCGATGTACGCGACCAATGTGAACAGGCCGACGCCTGCGAGCTTGCCCGCGTTGCTACCGAATCCCGCGAACAGGTGTGCTACGGTCATCGGCTCTCCCTTGCGCACGGCCTCGCAGCCAAGCATGACACCGCCCATGAAGATCGGGGTGACGACATAGAGCGCCAGCGCGCCGAGCAAAGGGATGAAGCTGAGGACGATCACGATCACCACGCATATGATGAACAAGACGATCCACGCGCCCAGATTCTGTTTGACCAGCCCCCATGCGTCGGTGACCCAGGCCCAGCCGTTGCCAGCCGCCACTGATCGTCCCTCCGGAACGAAACTTTCGCTGCCGGACCGGGTATCGGCTACGCGGGACTTGGGTGCGGCATACGGATCGGTCGACATGAGCTGTTTTCCCTCTGACGTTTGTGCCGCTGGTGCGACGTAGCGCAAGGGTAGTGGAGAGCAGCAAGGCTGGCAAGCAGCGCCAGGCTGCGGCAATAGGGTCAGCCCGCCGTCATATCGGCGGGCCGCAAGGTAAGTGTGACGGAGAAATCCGGTCTGCTGCGCCAGGGCAGCGGCAGGAATTCAGGCCGCGGTCTTGCGGTTCGCGGCGGCGGGCTTGTCCAGCAGGGTGGAACTGCCGTCGCGGGCCAGGCGTATGCCTGAAAACTGCCAGCGCGCGGAGGCGGGGAAGAAATTGCGGTACGTGGTCCGTGTATGGCCCGCGGGCGTCGCGCAGGAGCCCCCGCGCAGCACGTACTGGTTCACCATGAATTTGCCGTTGTATTCGCCCAGCGCGCCTTGCGGAGAGCGAAAGCCGGGATAGGGACTGTAACTCGATTGCGTCCATTGCCAGGCTTCGTCCGCCATCTGCCGCAATCGATCGTCCGCGGCGGCATGTTCCCATTCCGCCTCGGTGGGCAGGCGTGCGCCCGCCCAGCGTGCATAGGCGTCGGCTTCGAAACAGGAGACGTGAATCAGCGGGCGCTCGGGATCCAGCGGCTGTTGTCCGGCCAGCGTGAATTCGCTCCATCCGTTGTCGCCTTGTTCCCAGTAGAGAGGATGTGCCAGGCCGTTCGTTCGCACCCAGTCCCAGCCTTCCGACAACCAGAGATCCGGCCTGGCGTATCCGCCGTCCTCGACGAAGCGCTGGTATTCACGATTGGTTACCAGGCGCGAAGCCAGGGAATAATGCTGCAGGTACTGCCGGTGCCGCGGCAGTTCGTTGTCGAAACAGAAACCATTGCCGTCGTGGCCGACCTCGGCGATGCCGCCTTCGAAGCCGATCCACTGCGGCGGGGCGGCAGGCACCGGCGGCTCGCGATCCAGGCCTCCATACGCAGGCTTGAGCGGATTCAGCGACAGCAGATGCTTGACGTCCGTAAGGATCAACTCCTGGTGCTGCTGCTCGTGATGCAGGCCGAGTTCGACCAGCAGGCGAAAGCTTTCCTCGCCGCCGTGCCTGACGAACAGCGCCTCCATGCGCTCGTTCACGTTGGTGCGATAGAGAAGGACTTCCCGGAGCGCAGGCCGGGTCAGCATTCCCCGCTGCGGGCGCGGATGCTTTTCTCCGATGCCGTTGTAGTAGGAATTGAACAGGATGCGGAACGCCGGCGTAAAGGGCCGGAAGTCCGGTTCGTATTTTTCCAGGATGAAGGTTTCAAAGAACCAGGCCGTGTGCGCCAGGTGCCATTTCACCGGGCTGGCGTCCGGCATGGACTGCACACAGCAATCCTCCTCCGATAGCGGCCTCGAAAGCTCGATCGTGTGCGCGCGTACCCGGCCGAACCGCGCGCGAAGATCGCCGCCGGAATCGATTTCGATCCGGGTTTCGGCGATTTCCAGTCTGCGGGTATCGTTCATTCCGGCCGGCGGCTATTTTATGGAGGCGTAACAGACCGCGAACCAGTTGCGCTGGTCGGTCCACGATTTCACGCTCCTGAAGCCGGCGCGTTGCAGCATCATGCCGAAGTCCTCGAGCCGGTACTTGTAGCTGTTCTCCGTGTGAATGCGTTCGCCGGCCTCGAAACGGCGTGAACCGCCTGGCCATTGCACATTCACCTCCAGCCGGGTTTCGACGTGCATTTCCACGCGCGACAATTCCGGATCGAAGAATCCGCAGTGCCGCCAGTCGCGCAAGTCGAAATCGGAACCCAGTACCGCATTGATGTGGCTTAACGCATTCAGATTGAACGCTGCGGTCACGCCCAGCGCGTCGTCATAGGCCGCCATGTAGAAGACGGTGTTGGCCTTGCGCGGCGAGAACCCGACCAGCGGCGCATCGCCTTCATGCCCCGATGCATAGCGGTAGTGGTATTTGCCGAAGCCGATGT
>CAYODB010000173.1:0-8071 GCA_964402495.1 uncultured Bordetella sp. | reverse complement strand
GATGGGCGTGCCGGTGACCGGCAACGGCCGCCGCGAGTCCTATGCGCACATCACCATGCCGCGCATGACCAACACGTTCATGCTCAACGGCGACAAGGATCCGCAGGAAATCATCCGTTCGGTGAAGAACGGGTTGTATGCCGTCAATTTCGGCGGCGGCCAGGTCGACATCGTCAGCGGCAAGTTCGTGTTCTCCGCAGCCGAGGCATACATGATCGAGGACGGCAAGGTGACCTATCCGGTGAAGGGGGCGACCCTCATCGGCAACGGGCCGGACGCATTGACCCGCGTTTCCATGATCGGCAACGACATGAGTCTCGACTCCGGCATCGGCACCTGCGGCAAGGAAGGCCAGAGCGTGCCCGTCGGCGTCGGCCAGCCGACGCTGCGGATCGACGGCATCACGGTGGGAGGGACGGCGTGACCAGGAAACGAGGGACGAGGGGCGAGGGGCGAGGGGCGAGGGATCTCCTTCCTTTTTGTCTTCGGCTTTTGTCCTTTGTACCTTTTCCCCTCGCCCCTCGTCCCTCGCCCCTCGTCCCTTCACCATGATTCTCATCCTCTCCGGCTCCACCGATCCGCAGACCGCGGAATACGAGCAACTGATGCAGGCGCTGGCACGCCTGCCCGACATCAAGACGCGGGTGCACCACATTAAGGGTTCCGCGCGTTCCGTCACCGAGGTTTACCTGATCGGCAATACCAAGGCGCTGCAGGTCGAGGACATGCAGAGCCTGCCGGGTGTCGAGCAGGTGATCCGGGTCTCCGAAGAATTCCGGGTGCTCGGGCGCCACAAGGACGACAACCGCGCAACCCATTTCGAGTACCAGGGTTTGCGCTTCGGCCAGGACACGCTGCATGTCTTCGCGGGCTTGTGCGCGGTGGACACGCCCGAGCACGTCGAGATCATGATGCGGGCGCTGCGGGACAACGGCCAGCAATGCACCCGCATGGGCGCCTATAAGCCGCGCACCAGCCCGTATTCCTTCCAGGGCCACGGCAAGAACTGCCTGCCTTACGTATTCGAACTGGCGGGCAAGTACGGCATCCGGGTCATCGCCACGGAAGTGACGCACGAATCGCATGTGGATGAAATCCGCAGCGCGTTACGGGCTACCGGCAACGCGACCGGCGTGATGCTACAGATTGGCACCCGGAACACGCAGAATTTCGAGCTTCTGAAGATCGTCGGCCGCCAGCAGGAGTTCCCGGTGCTGATCAAGCGCGGTTTTGGCATCACGCTCGACGAGTCCCTGAACGCGGCCGAATACCTCGCCAGCGAGGGCAACCACAAGGTGGTGTTCGGACTTCGCGGAATGAAGACCAACATGGGTGATCCCCATCGCAATTTCGTCGATTTCTCGCACGTGCCGGTGGTCCGGCGCCTGACGCGCATGCCGGTTTGCGTGGATCCCAGCCATTCCGTCGGCTCGCGGGCCGCCGGCCCCGACGGCATCCTCGACGTCATGCACGTGACCGCCCAGGGGGTCCTGGCGGGCGCGAACATGGTGCTGGTGGATTTTCACCCCAACCCGGCCAAAGCCCTCGTGGATGGTCCCCAGGCCCTGCGCCTGGATGAATTGCCGCACTTCCTCGCCGACGTCGGCATTGCCCGGGAGGCCTACCTGAAACGCTCTGAACTCGCGCTCCGGCAACGTTCCGCCGGTGCGGGCTGAAACCGCCGGCATCCGCTGCCTCGGGAATCCGAAGGCGGCTTTACCCGCCGCTATGGCTCCAGCATAATGGCAGGCCCTGCCTGCCGACGGAGCCTGCGGCCGGAGGGCTCGTTCAAAAACAGAGGCCGGTCCCGTGAACATAGCTGATATCGAGATTCAAGAACCGCAAAATGCGCTGCTGCAGATCCTGGAGCATCTCGGGGAGGGGACGGCGCTCGCCCAGCAGATCTTCGACATGATCGGCCACTCCAAATTTTTTGCTGATTTCACGCGCGATGATGTCCAGCGACTGACCGCCTTCACGCAGATCTATCGGGCCGAGGCCGGCCAGATGATCATCCGCGAGGGCGACGTCGACGATTACATGCTGCTGATCATCCAGGGCAGGGTGGAAATCGTGAAGAATGATTCCCACGGCAATCTGCAGCCGATGACGTCGGTGGGTCCGGGCGCAACGCTGGGCGAGATGTCGATGATCGACGGCGAGCCGCGCTTTGCCACTTGCATGGCACTGGAACCGACCACATTCGCCGTGCTCTCCCGGGACAGCATGGTGCAAATAATCCTCGAGGAGCCGAGCCTGGGCGCCAAAGTCCTGGTGAAACTTGTGACCCTGCTGTCGCAACGACTGCGCCAGACCAGTTCCAGCCTTCTCCAGTACATGGAGCGCTGAGGCGGCGCACCGGGTTAACCGGGCAAACCGCGCAAACCGGGCGCGCATGCGTTTCCTGACGTTTTTCCTGTTGTTCGTTTCCTGTGCCGCGATTGGCGCGATCAATCTGGTCGACGATCGCGGCGATTCCCTGCGGATGGATCGCCCCGCGCGGCGCATCGTTTCGCTGGCGCCCCACCTGACGGAGCTGGCGTTCGCTGCCGGCGCAGGCGACCGGCTCGTGGGCGTGGTCCGCGACAGCGACTTTCCGCCGCAGGCACGAACCATTCCCCAGATAGGCGATGCCGCCGGCGCCGATTTCGAGCGGATCATCGCCCTGCAGCCCGACCTGGTGCTGGCGTGGGGCAGCGGCAACCGCATTTCCGTGGTCGAGCGCCTGCGGCAGTTGGGATTCCCGGTGCTGGTGCTGGAACCCCGCACGCTCGGCGACATTCCACGCCACTTGCGCATGCTCGGAGTCCTGGCCGGCACGGCCGCGAGCGCCGAGTCCGCGGCCCGGAATTTTTCGGACCGGGCCGCGCGTCTGCGCGCAGCCCATCAGCACGCAACAGCCGTCGATGTGATGTTCGAAATGTGGCACCGGCCGATCATGACGGTCAGCGGCGATCACATGATCAGCGATGTATTGCGCATGTGCGGTGCCCGCAACGTGTTCGCGGATTTGCCGCAACTGGCGGCCGAGGTTTCCCTGGAGCAGGTGCTGCTACGCGATCCCGAAGCCATCATCGTCGGGTCCGAAGCGGCGGGCGCGGGGATGGCGGACTGGAAGGACTACCCCTACCTGAAGGCCGTGAAGCGCGGGCGGGTCTATACCGTGTCCGCGGACCTGATTACGCGGCAGACGCCGCGGATTCTCGACGCGGCGGAGCAGATCTGCGCCAACCTGGAGTCATTGAGGTCGGAAGTCCGGCCGGATTGATCCCGTCTCAGGTCTTGATGCAGTTGCCGGCATAGAGTACCGGACCGCTCGGAAGACCGGTGGGAGAGCCGCCTGCCGGCTCCACGCTCATCGCAAGGCCCGTGGCACTGTCCAGTCTGGCGGCCATGCTTGCCGGCACGACCATGGTCTGGGTCTCGTGCGTCGTGACAAGGCCGAGGGATACGGGTTTCTGGTCGCCCCCCGGCAGCATCCACATTTCCCAGGCGGTGCCGGGCGCCATTTCCGCATGGCCGATGACGCGCAGGCGCACGATCCGTTCGCCCTGCCTGCCGTGCTCCCAGGTTGCGGTCATCGCGGGTTCCCTGGTCTGCAGGTCGTTCATGATGACCACCATCCGTCCCGGCAATTCCTCGGGCGCCTGGCGGCCGGGCAGGCTGACGAACACGATCAGGGCTACGGCCAGCGCCGCTGACGTGAACGAGGACATGCGCCAGAACGACAGGCTTTGCCAGAATCCTGCCCGGGCCGCGGAAGATCTCTTGCCGTGGATGCGTGCTTCGATCGCCGTCCAGACGCGCGCGGGCGGCTGGATTTCGGGCAGCGCCGCGGCCAGCGGCAGCAGCCGCGATTCCCATTCCGCTACGTTGCGGCGCAGGGCGGGCATCTGCTTCAGCAATGTGTTGAAGCGGCGGCGCGTGCGTGCCGGCATGGTGCCGAGTACAAACTCGGCCGCCAGTTTTTCGCGCAATTCGCCGCTTTCTAGTTTCATGTCAGAGGTCAGTCCAATCCTTCGATTCGGTCACGCATTGCGTGGCTCGAGGCAATCCTTCAGGCGCTCCAGGCCGCGCCGTACCCAGGTCTTCACCGTGCCCAGCGGTTTCTGCATCTGTTGCGCCAGCTCGCCATGCGACAGGCCGTGGAAGAACGCCAGCGTGATGCTCTTCTGTTGCTCGCCGGTGAGCTGCTTCATGCATTCGGCCAGCGCGCTGGCGTCCGTGGACTGGCGCAGCAATTCGTCCGGGCCCGGCGCATCGTCCGGGAGCGACGCGATCAGTTCCTCGTGTTCCTCGTCAAGCTCGACTTCGCGGGGCCGCCGCAACAGGTCGAGCGCCCGGTTGCGCACGATGGCCGTCATCCAGGTCATGGGCGCGCTTTTCGAGGCGCTGTACCCGGAGGCGTGGTTCCAGATGTTGACGAAACTTTCCTGCAACACCTCCTCGGCCCAGTCCCTGCGTCTTGTTATACGCACGGCAACCGCAAACAGTTTCGCGGATGCGTAACGATATAGTTCGGCAAAGGCCTTTTGGTCGCGCAACGCGCAGCGAGAAAGCAGGTCGGAAAGCTGGTCTGGTGCCATGGTTTTAAGCGGTTTTACGCGGCAGGGCCGCGATTCTTGCCCTTTTGCCAGTAAACGTCGCTTACGCCTGCTTCCCGGTTGAGGACGCGACAAAGGACGAAAAGCAGGTCCGACAGGCGGTTCAGGTAGCGTTGGAGCGCCGGCGACAGTTGCTCGGCCCCGACCAGGGTGACCACGCTGCGTTCGGCGCGGCGGCAGGCCGTACGCGCCACATGGCAGAGGGCCGCGGCGCGGGAGCCGCCGGGCAGGATGAATTCCTTCAGGGGCGGCAGATCGGCGTTGTATTGGTCCAGCACCTTCTCCAGCCGGATGACATGTTCCTCACCGATGCTGGTGTATCCGGGGATGCTCAATTCGCCTCCCAGGTCGAACAGGTCGTGCTGCACGTCTCGCAGGCACTGGCAGGCGGACTCCGAGATCGGTTCGGCGAGCAGCACGCCGATGGCGCTGTTCAGTTCATCCACCGCGCCGATGGCCTGGATGCGCAGGCTGTCCTTGGTCACTCGCGACCCGTCGCCGAGGCCGGTGGTGCCGGCATCGCCGGTGCGTGTGTAGATCTTGCTCAGGCGGTTGCCCATGTCAGTCGGCCGGTGGAATAGTTCAGATCATTCTATAAGGTTATAGGTAAGCAGCGGAATTGATTCCGGATGCATTGCCTATTGCTGCGGCAACGCGACCGAACGCGGTTCCCCTCCCAGGTCCCGGGTTTCCAGTTGCAGGTAGCGATGCTGGACATTCTGGCGGTGCAGGGCGGGATACTGCCGCCATGCGCTGTAGGCCGGCAGGCTCGCGTTCTCGACCGACTCCAGCAGGCTGGTGCTGCGCTGGTACAGGCTCTGCACGCTGGCGTCGAGATCCTGCAGGTAGGCGAGAGTCGAGGACAGGGCGGCAGGCCCCGATGCCGGCCCGAAGCCGGGTACGACATGACGCAGCGGCAGTTGCTGCAGGCGCCCCAGGGCCTGCAGCCAGCCCTCGAAATCGCAGTCGCGGATCTCGGGTATCCGGCCCACGCTGGCCAGCCCGCCGGCGAACAGGGTGCCGCTCTCGGGATCGAATACGGCAACATCGCCGGGCGTGGCGGCCCAGCCCATGTGCAGCAATTCCAGATGGCGCCCGCCGGCGTCGATCCTGGCCCCCGGAGCGTACTCGCGCTGGGGCAGCACCAGCCGTGTGCCCTCGAGCGCAGAACCGAGAACGGGATGCAGGCGCTCCAGGCAGCGGCCGCAGCGCGCCCGCATGAGATCGATGGTCTCCCTGTGCGCCAGGATTGGAATGTCCCGCTCCGCGAACGCGGCGTTGCCGAAGATGAATTCCTGCATCGCGTGGGTATTGACCACAAGCAGTACCGGCATGTCCGTAACCGCAGCGATTGCGTCCAGCATGCGGCGTCCATGTCGATAGGAAGTGCCGGTGTCGATCACGATGACGCCGGCCCTGCCCACCACGAAACCGCTGTTTGCGGCAAAACCCCGGTTGGCTGCTGAGGGCTCGGCGCCGTCGCCGATGAATGCGTATACGCCTTCGGCAATCCGTTGCGGCACAAGTGCGTCCCCACCCGGCTCGGCATGGGCCAGTCCGCATCCGATCAACGGCGCGAGCAGCCACAGCAGATGCTTGAACGGAACAGGCATGGGCGTTACCCTAAACGAGCCGCACCTGCGCGGCAACACGCGGCCAATTCTGATCTAATGGGACAGCCCACACAACCCAGCGCAATGAACCGCACAATCATCTGCGGAATCGCCGTTTTTGCGATTTCCGCGTCGACCCTCCTCGGCGTGCATGCCGCTGGCGCGCTCGACGGATTTGAAACGATGGAGATCGCGCCGGGCAATTACGTGCATTACGGTGCGCTGGCGGAACGCTCCGTGGACAACCTGGGCGACAACGCCAATATCGGCTTCATTGTCGGCGACGATTGTGTGCTGGCGGTGGATGCCGGTGGATCGCTGGCGGTGGGGCAAGCCCTGAAGCGCGCAATCCGGCGGGTCACGGAAAAACCGGTCTGCTACGTGGTCCTCACCCACGTGCATCCCGACCATTTTTTCGGGGCAGCGGCCTTCCTCGACGACAGGCCGCAATTCGTCGCCCACGAAAACTATCCACGGCAGCTCGCGGTCCGGGCCCGTCCCTATCTGAATTCCCTGCAGCGCGATCTCGGCGATGCCGCGGCCGGCAGCGACATCGTGAAACCCACGCTGCTGGTGAAGGATCGCATGGAATTCGATCTGGGCGGCAGGAAGGTTCTGGTGCGGGCGTGGCCGCTGGCGCACACGGACGATGACCTCACCGTGCTGGATGTCCGTACCCGCACGCTCTGGCTCTCGGACCTGCTGTTCATCGGCCACACGCCGGTCATTGATGGCAGCATCACCGGCTTTCTCGCGGTGATGAGCAGCCTGCGCGGCATCGATGCGGCGACATACGTAGCCGGGCACGGCCACAGCCGTGCCCGCTGGCCCGAAGTCATGGATGACCAGCGGCGCTATTTCGAGGCCATCCTCAACGAGACTCGTGCCGCCATTCGCGCCAGGAAGACCATCCAGGAAGCGACCGACATGGTGGGCCTGTCGGAACAGGGCAAGTGGCTGCTGTTCGATGGGTATCACCGGCGCAATGTCACCACGGCCTACGCCGAACTGGAATGGGAATAGAACAGATCCGCACAGTCCGTGGTTCCATGGCTGCCTGCAGCAATCGAAGCGGCTGCCGTACCGGGGCCGGGCGCTTGAGTTATACTTTTTGCACCTTGAAGAGAGGAATACACCGATGAAGAAGCATTCGCATCTGCTGGTCGCCTGGATATTCACGGCCCTGGCCGCCGGCTCCGCCCTGGCCAACGAGAAAGCCGAGCCCGATCCTGCGCAGAGTCCGTACTGGGGCCAGATCCGGGAACTGATGTTTGGCGATCGCGTGATCAATCCCGATGCACAGAACATCATCCGCGTCTACCTGAACACGCGCGCTGATGATTCGTCGACCGTGCCGGTGGCGGTCAAGGCGCAGATCGACCAGACCGAAAAGGAATTCATAAAGGCGATCTACCTGATCGTCGAGCGCAATCCGTCACCCACGGCGGGCGTGTTCCATTTTTCTCCGGACAGCGGCCGCGCCCAGGTGGAAACGCGGCTGCGGTTCGAGGATTTCAGCTTCGTGCGCGCGGTCGCGGAAATGAACGACGGCCGGCTCTACATGGCCCAGCGCTGGGTCAAGGCCGCAGGCGGCTGTTCGGCGCCGAATGCGAAGCGCCTGCCGGAATCGCTGCTGGGCAAGATGAAGCTGCGCTTCGACGACGAGACGATCAGTTACAACAAGCCGAACCTCGTGCAGCTCATGATCCGCCATCCTAACGAATCCGCGCTGGCGGCGGATTTTGACGCGGAGCAGGTGCCCCAGTTCGTGCGCAGCGTCAGGGTGACTTACGACGGCCGGCCGGTGATCGACGCCGAGGTCGCTTTCTCGATTTCGGACAACCCGCATTTCCG
>CAYODB010000172.1:547-8072 GCA_964402495.1 uncultured Bordetella sp. | reverse complement strand
GTCGCAGGTGCGCGACCTGCTGGGACTGGAAATCCAGCAGATGCCCGCCAATTTCTTTTCTCAGCTCTCGGTCATCTCGAAGAACATCGACACGCTGAACTGGATAGCCCTGGCCGTCGCGCTGGTTTCCCTGCTGGTCGTTTTTGCCTGGCCCCGGGTTGCGGCGCTGAGCGGGCGTGCCGGCATGTTCAACCTGCCCGGGCGAGCCGCCCTGGTGGGCCGGATTCCGGGGACCATCGCCGCCCTGGTGATTGCAACACTGGCCGTTGCCTTGCTTGACCTCCCCGTGGAAACGATCGGCACCCGCTTCGGCGGAATCCCGCAGTCGCTTCCCATGCCAGCGTTTCCGGACTTCAACTGGTCGACGGTGCGGCTGCTGGTTGCGCCCACCATCACCATCGCGCTTCTGGGGGCCATCGAATCGCTGCTCTGCGCGCGCGTTGCCGACAGCATGATCAACGACCGCCACGACCCGAACCAGGAACTTATGGCGCAAGGCATCGCCAACATCGTCTCGCCGCTGTTCGGCGGAATTCCGGCAACGGGCACCATCGCCCGCACGTTGGTCGAGGTGCGGGCCGGCGCGAAGAGCCCGATTGCCGGGATCGTGCACGCGGCGACCCTGCTGATCATCATCCTGGTCGCCGCACCGCTGGCCGCGCATATTCCGCTTGCAGCGCTGGCGGCGATCCTGTTGTTCGTCGCATTCAACATGGCGCAATGGGAGGAGTTCCGGCGGCTGCGCCATTTCTCGAACAACTACCGGATTGTGATGCTGTCGACCTTCTTGCTGACGGTGATTTTCGATCTCACCGTGGCGGTCGAGGTCGGCCTGGTGCTGGCCAGCCTGCTGTTCATTTACCGGATTTCGGACATCACGCGCATCGAGCCCATTGCGCTGCCCGGCGCGGAAGCCGGTGCGCTGGAGCGGCCGGACGGGGCAGGCGAAGGTTCGATCGTGGCCTACAAGATGTTCGGTTCGCTGTTCTTCGGCGCCATCGGAAAGCTCGAGACCTTGCTGGAACACAAGCGGGACAGGTTGTCCGTCCTCATTCTCGAGACGCACCAAGTCATCAATCTGGACACCACCGGGCTGGATTTCCTGCAGAACCTGCATCGCACCCTGCGCGAAGAGGGCCGCCATCTCGTTCTGGCCGGAATGAACAACCAGCCGGCCTCCCTGCTGCGCCGCTCGGGATTCCTCCTGACGCTGGGTGAGCAGAACGTCGTCCACGACCTGCCGTCGGCGCTGGTCCGCGCCCGGGAACTCGCTGCGATTCGATGATCTCGCGTCGCCTGCGCATCCACGGCCACGTTCAGGGCGTGTTCTACCGCGAATCCATGCGCCAGCGCGCCGAACAGTTGAAAGTCATGGGATGGGTGCGCAACCGGATCGACGGCAGTGTCGAGGCGGTCTTCCAGGGCGAACCCTTCGCGGTGGACGCACTGACGGTCTGGGCGCGCCGCGGTCCGCCCGCGGCGAGAGTGGATCGGGTCGAAATCGAATCAGTCGAAGTCGAACCTCGCCACGCGGTTTTCGATAAGAAACCCACTGCCTGACAATCTAAATCTTGAACCACGGAGATCACGGAGGACACGGAGAAACGCGGGGCAAGTGGATGGTCCACAATCGGTCCGGATCAACTTGAAGAAGCAATGGAGCGTAACCAGTAATCTTCCCCATTTCACTGAAGTTGTTCTTGTTCTCCCTCCGAGCTCTCCGTGTTCTCCGTGGTTCAAGACCTATGGTTTAAGAATGGAAATCACATGAGCGCAGCGAGTCCGGCAGGCGCCGGCGTGCGCAGCAGGATGTTCTTCAGTTCCCAGGCCTTCTCGGGATCGAGCTTTTCGTAGTACTGCACCTCGCCCGCCACCAGCGCGGCGACGGCAACACCGTCGCGGAACAGGATGCGGTTGCTGTAGATCGCCGGCACGCGAGGTCCCGGCAGCAGGATGCCGGCAAGGTTCAACGGATCGACGCCGCTCACGGTCGCGATACGGCCGGTCTTTTCCTGGCTGCGTACATTGCGCAGCACGCTGATCGCTTCCGGAAGCGCGAACTGCTCGCCCGAAAATCCCGCAACGAATCGGCCACCTCGAATATCGCCGCGCGTTTCCAGCCGCCGGAAGGCCGTCAGCAGGTCGCGCCAGGGAGGCAGCCAGTCCGCTTCGCGCGCCAGCAAGCGCCAGAACACCACGCCGTAGCGCTTCAGCAGCGTGCGGGCAATCTGCTCGACCGTTTCCCTTTGCACGGTGATCGAAGTCTCTGCCGCCGGCGCTTTGCGCCGAATCAGTGCCCAGCGTCCCGCATCTTCCACCCCGAATACCGCTGTGCGGCGGCGGCGTCCGCCCGAAATTGGCTTGCGTTTGTCGGCGGGCAGCAATAGTGCGCGCAGGCCGCTGAAGCCGTCTGAATTCACCAGGCCAGCAGCAGTCAGTTCGCGCAGGGCATCCTCGATGAACGTGCGCGGCTGGTCCATGCCCCCGGCGATATCGTCGAAGAACGAAGCCCCGTGCTCTTTCAGGTATTGCAAAACGGCCTGCGCGCGGGTGCTCAACTGCGGCGGTTCATCCGCCACTTTTGCCAAGGTCATCCACATCGGCAGATTCTTGCGGGTCAACAGGGTGATCGGCGTGCTGCGTATCGGGCCCGGACCGCGCGAACGTTGGCTTCCATCAGACGCGACATCGAGCCGCGGTGTATCGAGACGGGTCCAGACCACGCGCCCGGCACGGCACAAGTCGTCGAGCCAGTCCGGTTCGTACCCGGATACCCGTGCGGGAATCAGTTCGGTTTCCCAGGCGGCGGCCGCCGCTTCGAATCCTTCGAGTTGCGACACCACGGCAGCAACGGCATCCGGACCTTCGGTGCGATCCGTCACGCGCTGCCAGTCGAACAGGAAGCGCATGAAATCGGCAGCGGGTACGGGTTCGATTTCCTGGCGCAGTCGCTTGACCGTATAGCGGGTGATGCGGGCCAGCAGGCGGCGCTCGCACCACTCCGCTGCGCCCAGCGAGGTAAAGCTCCCGCGCATGACGAAGCCTTCGGCTTCGAGGGCCAGCAGCGCGATGTCCACGTCGCTCGTGGAAACGCCGATGGATGCCGCCAGCGCCCGCGCAGTCGTCGGGCCAAGACCCTCCAGCCGTCCGCGCACGATTTCCACCAGCGCGTCTTCCCGTATCCAGGTCTTCACGCGCGCGGCCGGCGTTTCTATCTCCGGCGACAAGGCGGCGCCGGCGTGAACAGCACTGAACTCCAGCAGGCGCTCGGCGGTGACGAAGAAGCCGTGTCCGTTTGCCGGGGCGAAGTGAGTGACACGCTTGTCCGCGGCAAGCCGTTCCAGCAGCGCTCGCCAGTGCGGCTGCACGTCGGCTTCGGCCTGCGTAATCAGCCCCAACCAGGACAGCGCATCGTGCAGTTCGTCCGCCGTTTCCGCTTCCGGCCAGGCTTCTTCCCGGACTCGGGCAATGGCTTCGGGATCCAGCTTGCCGATGTCCGCCGCGCTTTCCGGATCGAGCCAGCGGCGCGTGACCACGGCCTGGGTGCGGCGCTCTTCGAGCGGCGCATCGTCGAGGAAGGCGTAAGGCCGGGCGGTAAGGATTTCCAGAGACAGCGGCGAAGGTTCGATCAGGTCGCGGGTCTCAATCTCCACTTCGCCGCTCTCCAGTGCGCGCAGCAGCTTCTCGAACCCTTCGATGTCCATGGCCTCGTGCAGGCAGTCGTAAATGGTCTGGTTGACCAGCGGATGGTCGGGGATCTCGCGGTCGCCGGCGATGTTTTCCTGGCAGGCGAGCTGGTCCGGGAAAATTGCCGCGACCAGATCCTCCGCCGCCATGCGTTGCAGTTGCGGCGGCGTTTTGGTGCCGCCGCGAAAGCGCAGCAGCGCCAAGGCTATCGTTGCGTCCCAGCGCCAGCGAGTCATGAACATGGGTGCGTCGAGCAACGCCTGGATCAGCACTTCGCGCGCGGTTTTGGAGTTCAGATAGCGGGAGACCTCTTCCAGCGGAAAACTGTGCGTCGCGGTCAGCGACAGGATGATGGCGTCTTCGGTCGCCGCCGCCTGCAGCTCGAAATTGAACTTGCGGCAGAAACGTTTGCGCAGCGCCAGTCCCCAGGCGCGGTTGATGCGGCTGCCGTAGGAAGAATGGATCACCAGTTGGGTGCCGCCGCTTTCGTCGAAGAATCGCTCCATCACCATGCGGGATTGCGAAGGCAGCAGTCCCAGCACCGCTTTCGCCCCGCCCAGGTAGTCCACGATTTGCGTCGCAGCGATGAGGCCGATCCCGACTTCATCCACCAGATAACTCAGCGCCTCCCCGGTCCGCGGCAGGCGAGCATCCATATCCTGGTAAAGGCGGGAGACAGCCGCCGATACTTCGTCCGTGCGCGCGGGCGCTTCACCGAGCCAGAACGGAATCGACGGCGGCATGCCCTGGGCGTCTTCCACGCGTACGCGCCCGGCTTCGACCCGCAGGATGCGGTAGGACGTGTTGCCCAACTGGAACACATCGCCGGCCAGGCTTTCCACGGCGAAGTCTTCGTGGACCGTGCCGATCACGATGTCCTGCGGGGACAACAGCACCTGATAGTCCGCTGTGTCGGGAATGGTGCCGCCGGAGGTCACCGCCGTGAGTTTCAGGCCCTGGCGGGGACGCACCTTGTGATTGACGGCATCCCGGTGCAGCAATGCCCGGCTGCGGCCGCGGCGCGTCGAATAGCCTTCGGAGAGCATTGCGATCACGCTGTCGAACTCTGCACGGGTGAGGTCCCGGTACGGCGAGGCACGCTTCACCAGCTCGAAGAGTGCATCTTCTTCCCATTCGCCGCTCGCCACTTCCGCCGCGATCTGCTGCGCCAGCACGTCGAACGGCTTCGGTGGGATGTGCAGGCGATCAAGCTCTCCGCGCCTGACGGAATCGAGTAAAGCGGTGCATTCCACCAGGTCGTCGCGCGAGACCGGGAACAGTCGGCCTTTCGGCAGGCCGCCAACCGCGTGGCCCGAACGGCCGACCCGCTGCAACAGTCCCGAGATCGAGCGTGGCGTCGAGAGCTGGCAGACGAGATCAATGTGGCCGATGTCGATGCCCAACTCCAGGGAAGCGGTCGCAACCAGCGCCTTCAACTCTCCGCGCTTCAGTTTCTGTTCGGCATTCAGACGCTGCTCGCGGGCGAGGCTGCCGTGATGCGAAGTCACCAGGTCGTCGCCAAGGCGATCGGACAACGCGCGGGCCGCCCTTTCGGCGAGCCGGCGCGTGTTGACGAACACTAAAGTCGAGCGGTGTTCGCGGATCAGTTGGGCCAGCCGGTCGTAGACCTGGGTCCAGACCTCGGTCGACATGACCGCTTCGAGCGGCGCCTCGGGCAGTTCGAGCGCGAGATCGCGATGGCGCACATGCCCGGTGTCGACGATCGTGCACTCGTCGCCCTCGAATAACTCATTCGAATGCCCGCGCCCGACCAGGAAGCGCGCCACTTCCTCAATCGGCTTCTGGGTTGCGGACAACCCGACCCGCGTCAGCCGCCCGCCGGTCAGGTGTTGCAGGCGCTCCAGCGAAAGCGACAGGTGCACACCGCGCTTGTTCGGCGCGAGCGCGTGGATTTCATCCACGATCACGGTGCGGACATTGCCCAGCATCTTGCGTCCGGAGTCGCTGGTCAACAGGATGTAGAGCGATTCAGGCGTGGTGACCAGGATATGCGGAGCCTTGCGCCGCATGCGTTCACGCTCGGCTTGCGGCGTATCGCCGGTGCGCACCACGGTGCGGATGTCCACGTCCGGAAGCCCGGATTCTAACAATTCCCTGCGGATGCCGGCCAGGGGCTCATCCAGGTTTTTCTGGATGTCGTTGGACAACGCCTTCAGCGGCGAAACATAGACAACATGAGTTTCGTCCCGCAGTTCGCCCCGCACGCCGAGGCGCACCAGCGCATCGATGGTGGCCAGGAAAGCCGCGAGCGTCTTGCCGGAACCGGTCGGCGCGGCGATCAGCGCATGCTTGCCCGAGGCGATCGCCGGCCAGGCCTGGATCTGCGGTTCAGTCGGCGCGGTGTAGGTGCGGCGGAACCAGGCGGCGACCGCGGGATGAAAGTTGTCTAGAACGTCCAAAACTGTTTCTCGCTAAATCTGAACCACGGATACCCTCGCTAAGCGAGGGTATCCGTGGTTCAAGAACTAGAATTATTGGTAGACGACCTGCACATTTTTCGGCTCAAGCCACTTATTGAGGTCGGCGATGAGGCCGTCTTCCGGCCGGATCTTCCAGGTCTCGCCCAAATCGAATTCGGCGACGGCGCTGCCATTGGTGTAGCACACCGACACCCGCAGGCTGCCGTTGCGGTAGGGTTCCAGCACCTTCTTCAGCATCTTGGCGTCCGCCGCTCCGTTCATTGACAGCTTGAGCGAGCGGGCAAAGCGGGCGCGTACGCCCGCCAGATCGTGGATCTTCTCTGCGGAAATGCGCATCACCACGTTGTCCGTCCCCTCTTCACCGCCACGACGGAAGGAACGGATCTTCGCTTCGATCAACACCACGGAGTCTTCGCGCACCAGGTTGCGATGGCGGTCGAGCACCTCGTCGTAGACAACCACTTCCACGCGCGCGGTACCGTCGGACAGGATCATGACCATCATCCGGCCGCTGCCGGTCTTCTGCATGCGCACCGACTCGATGACGCCCGCCAGCATCTGCTGCCTGAATCCTTCCTCGGGAGCCGGAGGCAGGACTTTTACCAGCGGCGTGCGCACCACCGAGGAAAACTCTTCGCGGTAGAACTTGAACGGGTGCCCGCTGTAATAAAAGCCGAGCGCCAGTTTTTCGTTCTGCAGGCGCTCGCGGTCGTCCCAGCGGGCGGCGTCCAGCAACTTAGTCTCCTGGGTCGGCGCGGATCCCTCGCCGAACAGGCTGACCTGGGAGGCGGAACGGCTTTCCTGTTCCGCGGCTTCCATGGCGATACCCACCGAGGCCAGCAGGCTGTTGCGATGGTCGTTCAGGGAATCGAAGGCGCCCGCGCGCACCAGAGATTCGACCACCCGCCGGTTGACAATGCGCCGGTCGACCCGGCGGCAGAATTCGAACAGGCTCGGGAACGGGCCGCCCCCGGTGCGCACCTCGATGATGTGGCCGATCGCCGATTCTCCGGTGCCCTTGATCGCGCCCAGCCCATAACGGATGCGTTTTGCATCCACCGGCACGAAGCGGTACTCGCTTTCGTGGATATCGGGCGCCAGGACTTCGATGCCGTTGGCTACGGCATCCTCGTGGAATTGCTGCACCTTGTCGGTATCGTCCATCATCGCCGACAGGTTGGCCGCCATGAACGCCGCGGTGTGATGCGCCTTGAACCACGCGGTCTGGTAGGCGACCAGCGCGTACGCGGCCGCATGCGACTTGTTGAAGCCGTAGCCCGCGAACTTCTCCATCAGGTCGAACAGCTCGTCGGCTTTCGAATTCGTCAGGCCGTTCGTCGCGGCGCCGTCGCGGAAGATGCTGCGGTGCTGCGCCATTTCCTCGACCTTCTTCTTGC
>CAYODB010000172.1:0-537 GCA_964402495.1 uncultured Bordetella sp. | reverse complement strand
GCGCCGATGATCTGCGCCATCTGCATGACCTGCTCCTGGTAAACCATGATGCCGTAGGTTTCGGAGAGGATTTTTTCGACCCGCGGATCGGGGTAGTCAAAACGGCGGCCGCGCTTGCGCTCGATGAAATCCGGGATCAGCTCCATCGGTCCCGGACGATACAGTGCCACCAGCGCGATGATGTCCTCGAAGCGGTCGGGACGCGCCTGCTTGAGCAGGTCGCGCATGCCGCGTGATTCGAACTGGAACACAGCGTTCGTATTGGCACTGGCAAAGATCTTGTACGCCGCCGGATCATCGAGCGGCAATTTCTCGAGCTTGATCTGCGCCTGCGGATCCAGGCGCTTGATGAAGCGCAGCGTCCAGTCGAGTATGGTCAGCGTGGTCAGGCCGAGAAAGTCGAACTTCACCAGGCCGATGGCTTCGACGTCATCCTTGTCGAGCTGCGAAACCGGGCTTTCGGAACCGGACGCCGTGTACAACGGGCAGAAATCGGTCAGCTTGCCGGGCGCGATCAGCACGCCGCCGGCGTGCATG
>CAYODB010000171.1:0-8134 GCA_964402495.1 uncultured Bordetella sp. | reverse complement strand
AGGGTCGAAAATTGGCGGAATGCCAGCGCTCCGGGACATCGACAGAGGGCGCGGCCCGTCATCGTAACCGCCTTATCCTGAACAAGATCACCTTGCTTCTTCCGCACCGCGGCAGACAGGGCGCTTAAGGATTTTTGCGTTCGATGATGATCTGCCTGCGATGCCAGCACGACAACCCGGCCGGGGCAAAATTCTGCAATGGCTGCGGCGCGAGGATGGAACTCGCGTGCCCGCGATGCTCCCATACCAACGCCGCCGATAGCCGGTTCTGCGCCGAATGCGGCAGTCCGCTTTCCGGCGGTACTGCGCCCTCCCCTGCGGCGCGTTTTGAATCTCCCCAGGCGTACACGCCACGCCATCTGGCGGAAAAAATCCTGGTATCCCGCAGCGTGCTCGAAGGGGAGCGCAAGCAGGTCACCGTGCTGTTCGCGGATATCAAGGGCTCGATGGAACTGATCGCGGAACGCGATCCCGAGGAGGCACGCCGCATCCTGGACCCCGTTCTCGACCTGATGATGGAGGCGGTACACCGCTTCGAGGGCACGGTGAACCAGGTCATGGGCGACGGCATCATGGCCCTGTTCGGTGCCCCGCTCGCGCACGAGGAACATGCGGTCCGCGCCTGTTTCGCCGCCCTCGCCATGCAGACTTCGATCCGCCGCTTCAGCGAGGACCTGCGCCGCAGCCACGGCGCCGAGGTGCAGGTGCGCATCGGGCTCAATTCGGGCGAAGTCGTGGTGCGGGGGATTTCCAACGATCTGCACATGGACTACACCGCGGTCGGCCAGACGGTGCACCTCGCGGCGCGAATGGAACAGTTGGCACCCGCGGGCGCCGTGCGGCTGACGATAAACACGCTGAGCCTGGCGGAAGGCTTCATCCAGGTGGAATCGCTCGGACCGGTGCCGATCAAGGGCAGCACGGCGCCGCTTGAAGTGTTCGACCTTCTCGGCGCATCGGTGCTGCGCACCCGGGTCCAGGCCGCCGCTGCGCGCGGGCTCACGCAGTTCGTCGGCAGGCGCATCGAGATGGATGCGATCGTGCAAACCATCGAGCGTTGCCGCAACGGGCGCGGCGAGGTGCTCGCCCTGGTCGGCGAACCCGGCGTCGGCAAGTCGCGCCTGGTATGGGAGTTCACGCATTCCCACCGCACCCGGGACTGGCTGGTCCTCGAGAGCGGTTCGGTGTCCTACGGCAAGGCCACCGCGTATCGCCCGCTGATCGACCTGCTGAAAGCGTACTTTCGCATCGAGGATCGTGACGACGAGCGCAGGGTAAAGGAAAAAATCACCGGCAAGCTGCTGACACTGGACAAGGCCCTCGAATCGACGTTGCAGGCCTTCCTCTGGCTTCTCGACCTCGGCGTCGACGACGTCGAATGGCAGCGCCTGCACCCCTCGCAGCGGCGCACCCGTACCCTGGAGGCCTGCAAGCGCATCATGCTTCGCGAATGCCAGGTGCAGCCCCTGCTCCTGGTGTTCGAGGACTTGCACTGGATCGACGGCGAAACGCACGCCTTCCTCGACAGCCTGGTGGAAAGCCTTCCGGTCAGCCGCCTGTTCCTGCTGGTCAACTACCGGCCTGAATTCCGGCACACCTGGGGCAACAAGACCTGCTATGCACAGATCCATGTCGATCCGCTTCCGGACGAATCGTCCGAGGAACTGCTGGTCGGACTGGTCGGCAACGACCCGGCGCTCGCGCCGCTGCGTCGCCTGCTGATCGGCCGTACCGAGGGCAATCCCTTCTTTCTCGAAGAGAGCGTGCGCAGCCTGGTCGAATCGGGCGTGCTGGTCGGCGAACGCGGAAACTATCGCGCCACCGCATCTCCCTCCGAGATCGAAGTGCCTGCGCGCGTGCAACCCCTGCTCGCGGCGCGCATCGACAGGCTTCCGCCGGACTACAAACGCCTGCTCCAGACTGCGGCGGTAATAGGCAAGGACGTCCCGTATTCCCTGCTGGTCGCCATTGCCGACCTGCCCGAAGAATCCCTGCGCGAAGCGCTGGTGCACCTGCAGACCGCGGAGTTCCTCTACGAAACCAGCCTGTTTCCGGACCTCGAATACACCTTCAAGCACTCGCTCACGCACGATGTCGCCTACAACAGCATGCTGCAGGACCGGCGCCGCGCGACGCATGCGCGCATCGTCGATGCCATAGAAACGGTTTATGCGGGACGGCTCGCCGAGCATGCAGAGCGGCTCGGACAGCATGCGTTCCGCGGTGAACAGTGGGAAAAGGCGGTGCGCTACCTGCAGCAGGCCGGAGAAAAGTCGTTGGCTCGATCGACGAACTCCGAAGCAGCGGCCTACTACGACCAGGCCCTGGAGTCGCTGCGCCACCTTCCGGACAACAGCGACGCATCGCAAAGGATCATCGACGTGCAGTTGCAGATGCGCAACGCGCTGCATCCGCTGGGAGAGTTCGACAGGGTCCTGCAGACGCTGAACCATGCCCGCTCGCTCGCGGAATCGCTTGGCGACGAGCAAAGGCTCGGGCGTGTCCTCAGCTTCATTTCGCAGTCCTACAGGGTCAAGGCGGACTATGCGAACGCCGCCGAGACCGGGCTGAAGGCAGCCGACATCGGCGAGAAGTTCCACGACGTCGGCGTGCGGGCGACCTCACAATTCCATGTGGGCCAGACTTATTTCCTGCTGGGCGCCCACGGTGACGCCGTGCAATCGCATCGCCGCAACCTGGAAATGCTGGACGGCCCCCTCGCCCTCGAAAGGCACGGCATGGCCGGTTTGCCGAGCGTATTCTCGCGGGGCCACATGGCGTGGTCGCTTGCCGAACTCGGCGAGTTCGACCAGGCGCTAGCCATGTGCAACGAAGCCGTGCATCTCGCCACCGATGCCAGGCATCCCTTCACCCAGGCCTTTGCCGAATATTCCGGGGGCTTCGTGCTGATGCGGCAGGGCAAGCTCGACCAGGCGATCCGCCGGCTCGAGACCGGGCTGGAGATGTGCCAGTCGATGAACATCCGCCTGGAACTGCCCTATGTGAGTGCCTTTCTCGGCCTATCCTACGTGCTCACGGAACGCGCCGACGAAGGGCTGGCGCTCCTGGATAAGGCGGTCCAGGCTGCGGACCGCCTGAAGCTCGTGGCTGCTCATGCGTGGCTTGCATGCCTGCACGCCGAAGCGCTCCTCGTGTCGGGCAACACCGCCCGGGCCGCCCAGACGCTGGCCCAGGCGCTGCAGTTGTCGCAGCGTCACGGCGAGCGCGGATGGGAAGCCTGGTCGCTCTATCTCACCGGCGAACTTGCTTTGCATGCCGGAGACCGCGAAGCGGCGCGGCCAGCCCTTGCTCATGCCTTGAGAATCGCCGGTGAACTGGGATTGCGCCCGCTCGGGGCGCGCTGCGACCTGGCCGTGTCGGCGTGCCGCATAGGCACCGGCGAAGAGCGCGACGCGCAGGATCAGTTGCGCTCGGCAAAAGCGCGGATGCGGGACATGGGCATGTCCTTTTGGACGGAAAGAAAATTCCAGGGATCCCGCAGTCCCGCCTGATCCGCCGCTACCAGCTCGAAGGGATTTTCTTGCGGATGAGGATGCGCTTGTGGTCGACCTCGATGTAACCGCCCTCGACCAGGTCGTGCATGATCCTGCTTACCATTTCCCTCGACGCCCCGATCCGGTTCGCGAGCTCCTGCTGCGTCAGTTTCTGATCGACGACGAGCACGCCCTCTTTTTCGACCGCGAGGCTGTATAAAGTGCTGACCAGGCGACCGAAGACATCCAGCAGGGCCAGCGTGCGCACGTTCTCGGTGAGGTTGCGCACGCGAATCGCCAGTCCTTTCAGGAGCACGAAAGCGATTTCAGGTTTCTCGGCCAGGGCCTCCCTGAGCAGGCTCTTGGAAATCACCATCAGCTTGCAGGACTCGAGCGTGGCAACGGACGCGGAACGCGGCGTGTCGTCGAACAACGCCAGGTCGCCGAAGTATTCACCCGGCCCCTGCGTCGACAATACGACCTCCTTGCCCTTGTCATCACTCAGGTAGGTCTTCACCGATCCGGTCTGGATCACGAACAAGGCATTGCCCTCGTCGCCCTCGTTGACGATGACCGCGCCCTTCGGATAGTTGCGGCTCGGCGAACGGGCGCTGAGAAAATCCAATTGTGCATCGCTCAGTTCCGCGAACAGTGCAACTTTTCGCAGCATCTCCCCCCCCCCCGCAGTCCAGGCACGTTCGGATTCGGCGACTCCCGGTGGAATCCCATGTCCGCCGACTGATTTGCGGTACCTATTCTGCCCCAGACCGAAATGAAAGGGATTACCGGGCGATGTAAATATTTCACAGTTCCGGTGTGAAATCCTTGCCTGAAGGAGGACGGCTCCGCGGCTAGACTCTTTTCCAGGTCGGGGCGATGGGTGACATCGCGAACGGCCGTGGCGTACCCGCGGGTCCTCTCTTCCAACGGGTCGCTGGTTCCGGGCACGCCGAAGGCGTGCCCGTTTTTTTGCGTCAGAGCGGAACCTCGGGAAGCGAGGCCGATCGCGTCCCCGGCAACGGCCGGTTGTCGGCCGCATGATAGGTGAACACCGCCGCGTATTTGGTGAGATCTGTCCGGTTCCTGCCCGCGGCATGCAGCGTGCGGCAATGGAAGAACAGCACGTCGCCTTCGTCCAGTTCGGCCGCGATTTTCTTGCCAAGGATGCTGCGATTCTGCTCATGGTCTTTGCGCAGGAACAGTGATTCATCGTGCTGCTTCGGGCCGAATGCCATGCGGTGCGAGCCGGGCACCAGCCAGAGGCAACCGTTCTCTTCGTGTTCGGTCCCGAGGGCCAGCCAGACCGAAACCAGTTCCGGCCGCTCGAACAGCCAGTAGCGGATGTCCTGATGCCAGCCGGTGGCGCTGCTGAAAGCGGGATTCTTGGTCATGATGCAGTTGTGATGCGACTGCGACAGTTCGACCTGGTCGCCAAGAAGCTGGTGCAGGCGGCCGGCAACTTGCGGCGATGTCGCCCAGTCGCGGTAGAGCGAATCGCGGGCACAAGCCTGGAGCAGGCGCCTTACGGTTTTGCCGCCGGGCGCTTCAAGGGAAGCCGGCGCGCCGGGATACTTCACCTGCGCCTCATATTCAAGCGGCTGGGTTCCGGCAGCGAGATGCCTGCGGGCGAGCGCCTTCATGCGCTCGCACAGGTCGCGGCCGGCCATGCCGCGCACGATCACGAAACCGTCACGGCCGAATTGAGACAGATCTGCCTGGGAAAAACCGTTCAAGGGATTTGCTGCAAAGACTGCGATCAGTAAAGGAATAGATTAACGGAAAACCGGCGTGCGGATTGGGCTATGCCGCTCGTCCAATAGTGCTGCTCGCTCGTTCCTGTTCACCGGTCACTGATAACCGTTCACCGTTCGTTGCATTCACACTAGCGATGCGCGGCGTTGAACTGATCGAGTGCCCCGGCGCCGGGACAGAGTTCCTTTTCCGCCAGCCGGTTGAACGGCGTTTCCACGGTGCCAAGGTGGGCGTGCAGGTCTTCGGGTTCTGGATCAAGATGCAGCACACCGGTCACGATTTCACCGGCGGCCTTGCGTTCCTGCAGGAAATTCATCGCGGCGATGCGGTCATGGACGTCGTACTCGGCAGCCAGCTTGCGCAACCTGAGCACCGAACCGTCGTGCTGGGTCACCTCTTCCAGCTCGCCCGGCGCGTATTCCGCCGTGATGGGTTCGCGCGGCAGCATCACGTCAAGGCTGTTTACCGCCTCGTTGTGCTCGCGCACGTAGTCGAAGCTTTTGGTCGAACCGGAATGGTTGTTGAAAGCCACGCAGGGCGAAATGCAATCGATGAACGCCGCGCCATGATGGAGGATCGCGCCCTTGATGAGCGGCACCAGTTGCGACTTGTCGCCGGAAAAACCGCGCGCCACGTAAGTCGCGCCCAGCTCCATGGCCAGCATGACCATGTCGATTGCGGTATCGGTGTTGATTGCGCCTTTCTTGCTCTTCGAGCCCCGATCCGACGTCGCTGAAAACTGGCCTTTGGTCAGCCCATAGACGCCATTGTTCTCGACGATGTAGACCATGTTGACGCCACGGCGCACGCTGTGCGCGAACTGGCCCAATCCGATCGAGGCAGAATCGCCATCGCCGGAAACGCCCAGGTAAATCAGTTCACGATTGGCCAGGTTGGCGCCCGTCAGCACCGACGGCATGCGGCCGTGCACGCTGTTGAATCCGTGCGAACTGCTCAGGAAATAAGTCGGCGTCTTCGACGAGCAGCCGATCCCGGACAGTTTGGCGATGCGATGCGGCGGCAGCTCGAGTTCGAAACAGGCCTGGATGATGGCCGCGCTGATCGAATCGTGCCCGCATCCCGCGCAAAGGGTCGAGATCGCACCTTCGTAGTCGCGGCGGGTGAATCCCAGCTTGTTGGCCGGCAGTTGCGGGTGATGAAGCTTCGGTTTGGCAATATATGTCATGGCGTCACCTTTCGCATTGGCGTCGCCTTGAGGGCCGCCGCGTCTTCCGATATTTCCCTGAGGATGAAGCGGGCAGTGATCGGGCTGCCATCATAGTGCAGCACCGGCACGAGCTTCGCGGGATCGATGCCACATTCGTTTACCAGGAGCATGCGCAGTTGCGCATCGCGGTTCTGTTCGACCACAAACACGTGGTCGTGCTCGGCAATGAAATCGGCGACTTGCTCATGGAACGGGAATGCGCGCACGCGCAGGGCATCCAGGTGCAGTCCCTGCTGTTCGAGTACGTCGAGCGCTTCCTGCATCGCCGGGCTGGTCGAACCATAGTAGACCACGCCCAGCCGGCTCGGCTGCAGGGCCGGGCGCAGCACGGGTTTGGGCAGCAGGTCCTTCGCCGTCTCGAATTTGCGCAGCAGCCGCTGCATGTTGTCCATGTAGTCCGGACCCGCTTCGCTGTACTTGGCATAGCGGTCCTTGGTCGTTCCACGCGTGAAGAAGGCGCCGCGCGACGGATGCGTGCCCGGGTAGGTCCGGTAAGTGATGCCGTCGCCGTCCGTATCCAGGTAGCGGCCGAACTCCTTGCCCGATTCCAGGTCGTCGTAGGTCGCCACCTTGCCGCGGTCGTAGCGGCGTGCATCGTCCCAGGCCAGCGGCCGGCTGAGGCGTTCGTTCATGCCGATATCGAGGTCCAGCAACACAAATACCGGAGTCTGCAGACGCTCCGCAATGTCGAATGCGTCCGCGGCAAGTTCGAAGCTTTCGGCCGGATCCTCCGGCAGCAGCAGCACATGTTTGGTATCCCCGTGCGACGCGTATGCGCAGGCCAGCACGTCCGCCTGTTGCGTGCGGGTCGGCATTCCTGTCGAAGGCCCGCCGCGCTGCACGTCGAAAATGACGGCGGGAATTTCGGCGAAATAAGCCAGGCCGATGAACTCCTGCATCAGCGAAATACCCGGCCCGGAGGTACAGGTGAAGGCACGGGCGCCGTTCCAGCTCGCGCCGATGACCATGCCGATGGAGGCCAGTTCGTCCTCGGCCTGGATCACCGCATACCGGCTGTCGCCCGCCGCATCCTTGCGATACGCATGACATTGGCGGGCGAAGGCTTCCGCCAGGCTGGAGGACGGCGTGATCGGATACCACGCCGCGACGGTCGCGCCGGCGTACACGCAACCCAGCGCCGCCGCCGTATTGCCGTCGAGAAAAATCCGGTCGCCCACGCCGTCAGCGCGGCGCACGCGCAACGCGATCGGGCACTCGAAATTTGCCTTCGCGTGGTCGCGTCCCAGGTGCAGCGCCCGGATGTTGGGCGCAATCAACTTGTCCTTGCCCTTGAACTGTTCGCCGATCAGCTTCTCGATCTCGGCGACGTCCATGTCCAGCAGTGCCGCGAGCGCGCCGACATAAATGATGTTGCGGAACAACTGGCGCTGGCGCGGATCGGAGTATTCGCGATTGCATATTTCCGTCAGCGGCACGCCGATGACGTGGATGTCCTCGCGGAACTTAGATTTCGGCAGCGGCTTGGTTGAATCGTAGAAAAGGTAGCCGCCGGGATCGATGCCGAGCACGTCCTTGTCCCAGGTCTGGGGGTTCATCGCCACCATCAGGTCGACGCCGCCGCGCGCGCCCAGGTAACCGGCCTCCGAAATGCGCACTTCGTACCAGGTCGGCAGTCCCTGGATGTTGGACGGGAAGATGT
>CAYODB010000170.1:0-8160 GCA_964402495.1 uncultured Bordetella sp. | reverse complement strand
ATCGACAAGCCATTGACGCCGACGCAAATGGCCGAACTGCGTTCGCGCTCGTCACGCGCCAGCATTACTCCGACCAGCTTCGTCAATGACTACCAATGGGGCAACCTCAAAGGAGAGCCGGTCGACTGGATGGGGCAATATTTTGATGCACACGTTTATGTTGCCAACTGGTGTTCTTGCTGGCTGTTCCTGCGGGTGCCGAAGGACACATTGGATACCAGAACTCTCAAGGCCTTTGAAACCGAATTCGCTTTCACGGTCGACCGGACAAATACGCACTGGATACTCGAATGGGTACTGAACGAGGGTGAAGACTACGACCGCTTTGGCGAGGAAGATGGCCGGGGCTGGATGGGCAGATTGACACCATTGCGCGATGAGCTGCTGCGTGGCGATTTGCGCCCGCTGTATCTCGGTTGGCTGGCTGGCGTGAGCGCCGGCGAAGTTGACGAAGATGCCATCGAGCCCCCGCGGCCGCCCGGGCTTTCTCGACTCACTGCTGCCCAGCAGTCGCTGGCGGAATTTCTCGAAATCGGCCCGGACTTGCTAACGGCGGCCGGGTTGCTTGACCAGCAAGCACCCGATCTCGATACCGAGGCCGATGTGGAACTGGATGTCTGGATCGCCGAACTTCCAACGGCACAGAAAGCAGCAACGCTCAAACTGCTGTTGACAGGGCACGCGCAGCAAGCCGAGAGTCGGTTGAAATTGCGCTTCCTTGCCTGGCAGCGCGAACGGCAGCCGATCGGAACGCCTGAACCGCAGCGGCGTACTGTTGCGGAACTTCAGAAGTTGGCGATGTCTGCTGCCGAAACGAGAAAACAGCAGGAAGCCTTGCAGCGCAAGAAAGCTGAAGGCGAGCGGCAGGCCAAGCGCAAAGTCTATCTGTGCACTCTAGCCGCCGATTTCGATCGGTGCTGGCAAGCTGCCGATGAGCGAGCCGAACGGGGCATCGCCTCCGCCTACGATGAGGTACAACACGCGCTCGTTGATCTGGCCGATGCCTATACGCTTTGCGCTTCCCGAGCTGACTTCGACCTCAAACTGGCAGGCTTCATGGCCCGGCATGGAAAACGCGGTGCCCTGGCAAGGCGCCTCTCGGATGCCAAGCTCTGGAAGAAATCGTAGCGGTCAAAGGAAGCAAGAATGAGCAAGAAATTGAAGCTCACCACGAAATATTTGAATGAACTGATCGAACAGGCGACGACAGATGCCTACAACGAATCAGAGCAGGCGGGCGGGTTCTTCGTAATGATCGAAGAGAACCTCGCTCTTCCATTCGTGACTCAGGTGCTTGGCCAGGAAGTGACGGTCGCCAAGGTCGATATCACCAAGCGCGACCAAATCGTCGCCATTTGCGTTCGTGGAAAGGTAAGTCAAACAATCCCGATCCTTGATCTGCCGTTGCCCGACCCGCAGCCAAAGGGGGCAGAATGGATTGATGCTTATAGGCGCTGGCACGGGACCTGAGTGACTTCGAGTCGGGATACCTTCCGCTATCGAGAATGACCTGACGGTAAACAATTCATCGAAAACTCTCGGTGTGACAACAAGTTAAGCTATTTGATGGCAGCGGTTTTTGGTGTTTTCGGGGCGGTTGGTGTGTTTAGAGCGGTGCCGTGACGGTAAAAAAATTGACGAAAAGATTTTACGAGACAAAAAGGCTCATTTGATGCCGGTACTTTTTTGGCACCATTTCGAACAGCAGAAGGGCTCGTTGACGCTGCCAAGAACCGTCGCGAGAACCGATAGATGTCGATACATCTCGAAAGGTGGCCTGTGTCGAGGCGCCGATGCCCCTCGATAGATGTCGATAGATGTCGATAGATGCTGAAAGCTATTTCGGGGTATTAGATGAGATTGACGGTAAATCTGACGGTAAAAATGTTACTCGCAGAACGAAGCTCTAGATGGGACAATGGCTTACATATGTCGTTGATGATCGAGTGGGAGTAGAAAAACGCTTGATAGCAATATATTGAAAAATGTTTGTAATGTAACAAAATGATGTCTGTTGGATTGGATGTGGGGCGATCTGGCGCATGATCACTTTCCGGTCTAATTACAAGGAAATGATCCGGAAACCCGGCTTTACGAGCGAAATCGTCGAGCGCTTCGCCGGTTCCGAATAATCCATGATGATTGCGCGGGCGCCTGCGCGATTCCGCACACTTCGATCTGCTGTCGATCATAAATCAGCAGCACCACTTCCTGGAAGCTCTCGGTGCTAGCGTCGAACGCGTCGATGGCTATGACACGGATCGAGAGCGGGGCGATGACGCGTTCTTTCGTCAGGAGGGCACTGCGCTCTCTTCGGTAGCCCGTCGACCGCAGATTACCGTTCAAAGATGGATGGCCCTGCCCGTTTGCGTCCATTGGCTGCACATGTACCTGTGAGCTGTACCATTGACCGGATCGATCTGGAATAGATGCAGCCAATCATTGTCGACCAACTTCCGTACCTGCATATGCGCTTTGAGGACGCCCTCGATCGCCGCGCGAGGAGCTTCGATAAAAACGCTCAGACGAAGCGGCGTGTGCATCCAGCGCTCTCCGTTGTGCAGTGACTGCATCGGGAGTCCGATACGCAGGTCGCCACCGTTGCCTTCGAACACACCGATGTTTCCGCCGACGACGTTGTGCAACACCTTGTTGCCGCTGCCATAGTGGAAATTGTCAACGGTCGAGGCGTAGTACTGCATGTTGATCCAGTGGGTGACCACCATCGGCGCGGTCATGATCAACTCCAGCACCGAGCCATCAAGATCCGCACTCCAGTCGTAATCGTGCAGGAACGAGCGTCCGGCGAGGTTCATGTGCCGGGTGCGGCTGCGGGGACCGACTATGAACGCGGCATTATTGACGAGCCCCCATTCAGGGCGTACCTGTGCCCAGTCGCGGGCGCGGGTGTCGATTGCTGCGCGCAGTTCCGCGACGGCGTCTTGGCCGTCGCGGTCCGCCAACCCGGCAAGTCCCAGCGACGCCGCACGCTCGGCGCGCGCGCGTGCGCCGGCCCGGGCGAGCCAGCCGAGTAGCTCGCGCAAGTCGTCCATGTGGCTCGCCGGTAATTCGTCCAGGTCGTAGAGTCGCACCTCGTCGGTGGTGGTGTTGTGCAGAGCGGGGACGAAGAAGGTCGTCGCCGGTATGTCCATGCAAATTGCAGCGAGTCCAGCACGTACCTGCGTGTCGTTGAGTAACGCCGCCAGGGCGCGCGCGTTGATTTCGCCGGTCTGGCCGCAGCAGGCGCCGCAGTCGAGACCCGCAGCGTGCGGATTGTTGACGGTTGCGCTGCCGTGCCCGGCGAGCAGGACAATGCGGGCAAATCCGGTAGTGAGCGACATCGCGCCGAGGATGCCGGCGGCGAGACTGACACGCTCGTCCAGATCGATAGCAGCGCCGTCGCCGGCTCGGCCGGCAAGCCGCGGTTTGAGCTCGCTTGCGTCGGCACCCAGGCCACCGAGCCGGGGCTGCGGCACGGGGCGTGTGCGGCCGAGATCGTCGGTCAACAACTTGGGCGCATAGACGATGCCGATGGACTCGACGAACGAGAAGGCAGAAACCGACGCCGTCTTGAACTGCTTCCACGCCTGTTGCAGGTCGAGTGACTGCCGGCGCTGCGCGGCGAGCTCACGTTCACGTCCCGGTTCCACGCTAATATCGCGTACCTGCAGCTTGGCGCCGAGCAGACCGGGCAGTTGCGGGCGACGCATCGATGTGCCAAGCGGCGCGTATTCGAGCGGCAAGCCGAAGAATCCGGCGAAACCGAGCGTACGGACCCGCGGCGACTCCGCCTCAAGCGCACGGCGAAAAACCTCCGAACGCACGTCGATGCAAAACGCCGCCTGAACTGCTGGCGTTCCTGTGTCGGTCGGCGGAAGCGCGCGCATCAAGTCGGCGCAGATTTCTTCCTGGTAGGCAATCTCGCACGCGTGCTGCAGGAGCCAGTCGATTTCCTGTGCGCGGGCTACGGCAGGCCGCGTGTCCGGCCAGCGCGCCTTTGCCGATTGCCATAGCGCCTTGATGCCGGAGACAGGCAGCTGTTCGGCGAGCACCCATTCCCATGCGAGGCGAATCGCCAGGAGGTGCACAAGATGATCGTCGTCAGCGTCCCGAAGTCGCGCCTGCCAGCGCAAGTAGGCGCACCAGGAAGCCCAGCCGTTGACGCTCATCAGTAACGATGCGTAATACTCGCTGCGCTCCGCAAGCGGCACCCCAAGCGCATCACTAACCGCTGCGATCAGTGCGAGCGGTTCAGCAGGAAGTGTCGTGACGGCTTTGCCGAATCCCGGCAGACCCATGAGCAGCTTCGGGCTCAGGTCGTGCCGGGCCGTTTCGCGCCATGTCGGGTAGAGGCCGGCACTGCGGTGCAACGACCAACTCGACTGACCCTGGTCGAAGAACGCGGCGCAGAACTGGCTTACATTGTGCGTGACGAACGAGCACCAGGACATCTGGTGGGCGAGGTCGCGCGTAGCATCGGCGACATCGGCCATGCGACTGCGCTGCGCTGGCAATGCCGGACAGTGTTCGAGCGCTGCGATTACCTCCTGCGCGCCGAGTTTGCTGCTAGCGCGCTCGAGTGCGAGAGTGATATGCCGCTCGGTATAACCGCCGGAGACAAACGCTTCGCGGTACCAGGTGCGCGGCATTACCACCCGTGCCCCCCCCGGCAGCGAGCGTCGCACCGGCCTGCGCGATCGGCTGCCCGACATAGGCCCACCACGGGTTGACAGCGATGAACTGGTCGAGCGGCCAAGTCGGGGCGATTCGCCGGCAGGCCGCATCGATGGCTTCTGCGAGTTCCGGATCTTCGGGAGAGGTTTGGCGCGTCGAGTTGCTGGCTTGAACCAAGGTGGTCACGGTCACGATTGAGCTCTTCTGGGATTAACGGTGGCTGACGGGGCCCGTACATCGCGCGACACAAGCTTGGCTGGCCAGAGGCGAAAGGTCAGGCGAGTGAACAGGTCGTCGAGGTAGAGTCCGGCAAACAGGTGCGGGTAGAGCCGTTGTGATAGTCGGCCATCCGGATAGGCACGGATCCATGCGTGCAGGACGAAGAGCAAGCTGAAGCAGGCAATCACCCAGGCGACGAGTGTATCGGAAGGGCCGCTTCTGATCGGCAACGGCGCGACTTGGATTTGCAGCAGCACCGCGTGGGCGATGAAATAGAGGATGGGGACCATCGCGCTCGCGCCGGTAAGCAGAGCGACATGCATCCAACCGAAGCGCGTGGCGTTATGCACGAGCAATGTCGTCAGCGCGATGGTAACGACCCAGGCCAGCGCCCAGAGCGCAGGCTCCTCGTCGACCCCGATCCTGGCCGCTGTCGCCGTCACCGCGACGATCGCGGTCGAGACTACGAGTGCGCCGAGCCAGCGCGCGAATCCGGGCTGTCGCGGCGCCGGCGACATCAGCTTAAGACGGTACTGCTCAACGACGCTGCCAGAGGAGAGGAAGGCGTGCGCTTTATAGAGTGAGTGGCCGATCAGGTGCAGCGCGGCAAGTTCATATGCGCCGAGTCCGCACTGCATCAGCATGAAGCCCATTTGCGCACAGGTCGACCACGCCAGCATTACCTTGATGCTGATGCGCGTCATCATCGTCAGGGCAGCGATCACCGCGGTCAAGCTTCCCACGATGACCAGCACCGCCTGAGCGGCGTCCGATCCGACCATCAGAGGGCTCATCCGGATCATCAGGAATCCGCCAATGTTGACAACCCCAGCGTGAAGAAGTGCGGATACCGGTGTCGGCGCTTCCATGACCTGGATCAGCCAACCATGAATTGGCAGCTGCGCGCACTTGAGCACTGCGGCGAACGCCAGTAGCACACCGGCCCACTGGAGGGCGGTCGGGAATGCAGGCATGGTACTAACGCGGGCAAAGATTTCATCCAACTCGAAGCTGCCGAAATTGAGACCGATGAGCGCGCAGGCCCCGAGCAGGCACAGATCAGCAACTCGGCTTGCGAGGAACTTCTTGTGTGCGGCGATAAGCGCCTGCTGCCGATCCGAGTAGAAAGTCAGTAGCTGATGTAGTGCGAGACTGGTGCAGATCCAGGCGAGCGCGAGTAGCAGCAGGTTGTTGGAAATCACCAGAAGTGTCACGGCCGCCAGTGTGGCCATGAACCAGCGCACGTAATGCGCCTGGTCGGGATCGCCGTCGAGGTAGCGGCGGGAAAACCGGAGGATGATCAAGCCGACAAACGACACCAGCACCAGCATGATGACAGTCAGAAGATCAAGGCGAACGCTGAGGGTTAGCGCGCCTATTCGGCCGAGCGGGAGAATTGTCAGCATCCGGAAAAAGACTTCGCCGAAGACGGTAAGGGTGACAGCAAGGAAAATGGCGAGACCAAGCGCACTGCCGGCCAGGAACAGTGCGCGGTTCCACAAGACGGGCAGGCGAGGGTTCGCGCGACTGCCAGACAGGGCCGCCGCCAGGGCATAGCACAACGGAATGAGAAGGAGCAGAGGGCCGACGGCGACCTGCAACTGTCTAATCCCTTCGATCATAAATCCCTTCGATCATGTCGGCTGGCTTCGCGCAGTGGAATGCGGCGTACTTTGCGCGATCTCTATCGTTCTGTATAATTCATATTTATTCAATTAGCGTTCTGTAATTACGAACAGTCAGTACGAACAGTCATTACGATCAATCATGGCGCGTCTCAATTACCATCACCTGCATTACTTCTGGGCTGTGGCCAAGGAAGGCAACCTCACGCGTGCCGCAAAGAGCCTTCACGTATCGCAGTCGGCACTATCAGTGCAGATTCGGCAGCTCTAGAATCAACTCGGTCAGGCGCTTTTCATCCGAGAGGGGCGAATTCTTTCGCTGACCGAAGCCGGTCGCATCGCGCTGGCCTACGCAGAGCAGATTTTCGAGACAGGCGCCGAACTGGTTGCCACACTCAAGGACGGGCGCCGGCGCGAGCGCCAAGTCTTGAGGATCGGTGCCGTTGCCACGCTCTCGCGCAATTTCCAGGAATCTTTCGTCAAGCCGCTGCTCGCCCGTCCCAATGTCGAATTGGTACTGCAGTCAGGCAGCCTCAGCGACCTGCTGATCCGGCTCGGGACACATACCCTTGATCTGGTTCTCTCAAACCGGCCGGTGCAGGGAGATTCAGAGCGCGAATGGCGCTGTCGCCGAATAGCTCGTCAGCAAGTCAGCCTGATCGGCCGGCCCCTTCCGAAGGGCAAGACAATGCGATTCCCCGAAGACCTCGCCGGCTTCTCGCTTCTGTTACCCAGCGCGGACAGCGATATCCGAACGGCGTTCGATTTGCTTTGCGAGCAACTTGACATCCGTTTCCGCGTGCGCGCCGAGGTCGATGATATGGCAATGTTGCGCGTGCTTGCGCGGGACACCGATGCCATAGCGCTCCTACCGTCCGTGGTAGTGCGCGATGAGCTACGCGACGGCCGCCTGCATGAGTACTGCGTGGTTCCCAATCTTTACGAGAACTTCTACGCTATCACCGTCAAGCGCAGCTATCAGCATCCGCTGCTGAAGACATTGTTCTCGCGCACGGAGGCCGAGGTTCTGGCGATGGCCGTTTAACAGACGGTCACCGGTGATTCGAAGTCGACAAGGCTGATCGATCCCTCCACGCAGGTAGTATTCTCGCTGTCCCATTGATTCAAGCGATCTCCGATTGCAAATTGAAGTCAAAGACAAACCCGAACGGGCCATCGTTGCTGGCGTGCAGTTGCCGGGCGTGAGCGACGTCGCGTTCGAGTCCTCGTTGATCGAGCTCGCGGGAAGAGTAAAAAGGCAGAGACCTGACTCTCTAGAGCTCAGGGCAACACCATCGCCGACGCAAATTCCACGGCTCGCGTCGTCGGTGTCTTGGTGTGGAAACGAACAGAGTGCTTGCGTTCGAGTATTTATGCTCATCCCATCGACCGAAACCAGCTTGGGCGCTCCGTTGGAGGGTTACAGGTTGAAGAGAGGCTTCTTGAAAGCACTTCTGCTGAAATACTGGGATCGCCTTCGATCCAGTTTCTGGTTCGTGCCAGCGGTCATGGCGTGCCTGGCCGTGGCACTGGCCGTTTGCGCGGTCGAGCTCGACAAGGCCGTCGCCGAGGACTGGCTGCAGCGCGTGGGCTGGAGCTATTCAGGTGGTGCCGAGGGTGCAAGCCTGCTGCTGGGCACCGT
>CAYODB010000169.1:0-8169 GCA_964402495.1 uncultured Bordetella sp. | reverse complement strand
GGAACCAGTCGCGGCAGGTGATGCGGTTGCCCGTCCAGTTGTGGAAGTACTCGTGCGCGACCACGCGGTCGAGGAGCATGAAATCGGTGTCGGTGGCGGTGTCGGCACGAGCGAGCACATATTTGGTGTTGAAAATGTTCAACCCCTTGTTCTCCATCGCGCCCATGTTGAAGTCGCCTACGGCCACGATCATGTACTGGTCGAGATCGAGTTCGAGCCCGAACACGTCTTCATCCCATTTCATCGCGCGCTTCAGCGCAGCCATTGCAAATTCCGACTGGTCGAGCTTGCCCGGTTCGACGAATACCGACAGGGTCACCTTGCGGCCGGACTGCGTGACGAAGCTATCGTCGCGCCGGTCGAGTTTTGCGGCAACCATGGCGAACAGATAGGAGGGCTTGAGGAACGGGTCTTCCCACCTCGCCCAGTGACGTCCACCGGCTTCTTCGCCCTGCGCAACCTGGTTGCCATTGGACAGCAGCAGGGGGAACGTCGCCTTGTCGGCGTGGATGGTGTTGGTGTAGCGCGCCATCACGTCGGGCCGGTCGATGAAAAATGTAATGCGGCGAAAGCCTTCCGCTTCGCACTGTGTGAAATAACCGTCTTTCGAGGCGTATAGCCCCATCAGCTTGGTGTTCTGCTTCGGGCGCAGGCGCACGGCCGTTTCCAGCGTGAAACTGTCCGGCACACCGGGAATCGTCAGATGCGTCGAATCCAGCGTGTAGGCATCCTTTGCAAGGATCTTGCCGTCGATGGCCGCGGACACGAGTTCGATCTCGTCGCCATCAAGCTCGAGCGGGGCGTTGCGATCGGCCGCAGCGGGGTTACGCTTCACGCCCAGCCGGGCTTTGACATGCGTGTGGTCGTCGCGCAGGTCGACATCCAGGTCGACTGTCGAAATCAGGAAGGCCGGCGGCGTGTAGTCCTTGAGGTAGATCGTGTTTGGCGTGGCTTCGAGCATGATGTGAGTGTGGAGTTTGCTGCGATGAATTCTAGCCTGCTCCCGAAGCCAGAACAAAACGGGCGCCGTGGCGCCCGTTACGGATGAGAGTTCGGCTCCAGGTCAGCGCGCTTCGTCCTGTTCTGGACGCGGCCGCTTGTAAGGTTTGTACGCCCACACCGGAACATTACCGTCCGGATCGACGTAAGTGATCTGCTGCGACGGCGCGCGCCGGTAATCGGCCTGCGATGCGACGTTCGCCTGTTGTTGCTGCAGACCGGCACCCGCGACGCCGACCTGGATGTTCACGCGCGGGCCGGGATCGTAGGCCATGAACTCCGTGAAATTGCGGCCGTGATAGTTGTATGTCACGTTGTAGCCGGTAATGCCCTGCCGGTAGTTGTCCACGGCCTGGCAGCGCTGCACCTGCTGCGGTACGACGGTGGTTCGGCTGTGGCGCTCGTCCGCACGGTTGCCGACCAGTGCGCCGATCGCGGCGCCCGCCGCTGCTGCCGCAACCCGGCCGTCACCACGGCCGATGGTGCTGCCGATCAATCCGCCCGCAACGCCGCCAAGCAGCGTGCCGCCGTAGGAGCGCGGCGCTTCCTGATAGGTGTCGACCGTTTCCGTCCAGCATTGCTGGCGCGGTTCGTTGAACGATCCGTATACCGGGACCGCGCTGATCACTTCGGCGGTCTCTGTGTAGTCGGCGGCGAATGCTGGGGCGGCGAACGCCGAAATTAGCGCTGCCAGGACAAATCGAGTGTTCATAGGGACCTCCATGAAACGGATGATACGCCGCAAACAACGCCGAGCGATGCCCGGGGCGCACCGCGTCGCCGGAACTGGCCGCTGCCGTCACCAACGCCGGCGGACTGGGCATGCTCGGAACCAGTTGGGACGCTCCGGATGTGATGCGCGAGAAAATCCGCGCGACACGCGCCCTGACGAGTGGTCCGATCGCGGTGAACCTCGCGATGTCCCTCAACCAGCACGAGCGTCTCGAGATTGCGCTCGCGGAAGGCGTGCAGGCGATTTCCTTTTTCTGGGGCGACCCGGCTGCCTACGTGCGCAAGGCCAAGGATGGCGGCGCGTTGATCATTCAGACCGTCGCCACGCCGGAGGAGGCACGCCGCGCGGCCGGCCAGGGCGCAGACATCCTCGTCGCCCAGGGCGTCGAGTCTGGCGGACACGTCTGGTCCACCGTTTCCACCATGGTGATGGTGCCCCTGATTTGCGATGCGGTGCGGCGTTCCGGTGGTGGCGGCCGGTGGAATCGCCGATGCGCGGGGCGTGCGCGCCGCACTCGCGCTCGGTGCCGAGGGCGTATGGGTGGGAACCCGCTTCCTGGCGACACACGAATCCGGGGCCCATGAGGAATTCAAAAAACTGCTGGTATCCGCCGCCGCAACCGATACCGAATACACGTCGCTGTTCGACGGCGGCTGGCCGCATGCGCCGCACCGCGCCCTGCGCAATTCGACCATGGAAAGGTGGGAACAGGCGGGGCGCCCCCCTTCCGGAAGCCGGCCCCGTGAAGGGGAGGTGATCGGTGCGTTTCCGGATGGCAGGCCGATCAAGCGCTACGACGTGCCCGCTCCGATGCAGGGAGCGACCGGGGAAATCGAGGTTTTTGCCTTGTATGCGGGCCAGTCGGTCGGCCTGGTCCGCGACATCGAGCCGGTTGCGGCGGTCATGGCCGAGCTCTCCCTGCCATTCAAATAGCCCGCCCAAGGGTCTATCTACAGGTAATTTATGTAGAAAAATCCGTGGAATAGGGCCAAAATGTCAGAAATTGCTTCTGGTTGTGTAATGACGAAATCCCGGTCCGTCCCACAGGGGGACGCAACAAGCGCTCGCCTAGGCAGAACGGTTTCGGTTAGGCACGAGCGCCCGGGATCTCTGGAAAAGACACACGCGGGTTACGACCATCGAATCGACTGACAACAAACGCAGGCTGCGCTCGCGCGGCGGCATAGGCAGGCTGGCCGGCTTTTTCCCTGTCAGCCAACGCCTGCTGCTCATCATCTGGCCCTTCCTGGTGATCGTGATGGTGCTCATCTGGCTGTCGGCGGAGAGCATGAGCACTCTCGTCGCCGTTCGCGCGTACTCGGAAGGCGAGAGCCTCTGGTCGAAGGCTCAGAAGACCGGGGTTTTCCATCTCTTGCGCTACGCCGAGACCCGCGACGACGCGCATTACCAGAAGTACCGCGAGATGATGGTGGTTCCGGTCGGGGACCGTAAGGCGCGCGAGGAAATGGAGAAGCCCGACCCCGACTACGCTGTGGCCTGGCAGGGTCTGATTGAGGGCCGCACCCACCCGGACGACATTCCGCACGTGATCAAGCTGTACCGCCGGTTCCGCAACACGCCAATGATCGAGGAAGTGGTGCGGGTCTGGGAACAGGGCGACAAGCACATCGACGAACTGATTTTGACCGCGGAAGACCTGCGCCGGGAAGTGACCTCCGGTGAACCCTCCGTGGAAAGAATCCAGGCGATCATCCAGACGGTCTTCGCGATAGACGCCAAGCTCACTCCGCTGGAGGACCGGTTCACCAAGACGCTGGGGGACGCCGGTCGCACCACCCAGACCCTGCTCGTCATCGGTAATTTTGCCGCGGCGCTCACCCTCATTCCCCTGGGCATCTATCTTTCGCAGCGCATGGTGCGCCGGCGGGAGGAAGCAGAGGAAGCGCTCAAGCTGAGCCAGGAGCGTTTCAACCTCGCCGTGACGGGCAGCAACGACGGGCTTTGGGACTGGGATATTGATACCTCGGAAGTGTACTACTCGCCCCGCTTCAAGCAGTTGCTCGGATTGCGCGACATCGAAATGGAAAACACCATGCAGGCCCTGATGTCGCGCCTGCACGAAGATGACAGGTCTGCCACGGAGGCGGCGTTCGAGGCGCACCTGATGAAGAGTGCTCCGTTTGACATCGAGGTGCGTCTGCAGACCAAGGCGGGTGACTTCCGCTGGTTCCGCTCGCGCGGACAGTCGATACGCGACGCCGACGGCCGGGCGAAACGCATGGCCGGCGCCATTACCGACATCACCGACCGCCGGCTGGCGGCGGCGGAACTGTTCGCCGAGAAGGAGCGAGCCCAGGTCACGCTGGCTTCGATCGCCGACGGCGTCATCACGACCGACGACGACGGCTGGGTGGAGTACCTCAACCCGGTGGCCGAGGATCTGACCGGCTGGACAGCGGACTCGGCGCGCGGCCTGCCGCTGCAGGCGATATTCCGCATGGTCCATGAGACCACCCGCCAGCCCGCGCCCAGCCCAATCGAAATGGTGCTGCGCGAGGAGCGCAACGTCGAGACCGCCGCCACCATGCTGCTGCTGCGCAATGACGGCACCGAAATTCCCATCGTGCAGTCGGCCGCGCCGATCCGCGCCCGCTCCGGCGAGATCACCGGTGTCGTGCTGGTGCTTCACGACGTCAGCCGAGAGCGCCAGTACGCCGCCAAGCTTTCCTACCAGGCGAGTCACGACGCGCTGACCGGCCTGATCAACCGTACCGAGTTCGAGCAGCGCTTGTCCCTTGCCCTCAAGAGTTCGGCCCAGATAGGCCGCCATCACGCCGTCATGTACCTGGACCTCGACCAGTTCAAGGTGGTCAACGATACCTCGGGCCATGCGGCCGGCGACCAGCTCATGCGCCAGGTCAGTGCCGTGTTGCAGCGCCGCCTGCGCGAAGGCGACACGCTTGCGCGGCTGGGCGGGGACGAGTTCGGCGTGCTGCTCGAGAATTGTTCCTCGGAGAATGCCCTGCGCATCGCCGACGAGTTGCGCCAGACGGTCATAGAGTTTCACTTCGCCTGGGAGAACCGTTCGTTCACCATCGGCGTCAGCATCGGCGTGGTCAACGTGGAGGACGGTCTGTTCACCATAGCGGACGTGCTGAGCGCGGCCGACGCGGCCTGCTACATGGCCAAGGAAAAGGGCCGCAACCGGGTGCAGGTTTATCACCGCGAGGACAGCGAATTGTCCATGCGGCACGGTGAAATGGAGTGGGTGGGGCGCCTCCAGAAGGCCCTTGACGAAGACCGCTTCGTGCTCTATTCGCAGGACATCGTCGCGCTCGGCGGCGCGAACAAGGGCAGCCACTGCGAACTGCTGATCCGCATGCTCGACGAAAAGGGCGAAATCGTGCCGCCGATGGCCTTCATCCCCGCGGCCGAACGCTACGGGTTGATGCCGTCGATCGACCGCTGGGTGATTCGCAACGCCCTGGCGATCATCGCCCGCGAGCAGGCGGACTTGCGCGGCGAAGCGCTTGACGTTTACGCCATCAACCTGTCGGGCGCTTCCATCGCCGACGACCGCTTCCTCGAGTTCGTCCGCGAGCAGTTCACCCGTTTCGGCGTGCGGTACCAGTCGATCTGCTTCGAGATCACCGAAACCGCGGCCATTGCCCGCCTGGACAAGGCGGCGTACTTCATACAGGAGCTGCGCGCGCTCGGCTGCCGCTTCTCGTTGGACGACTTCGGCGCCGGCATGTCTTCATTCGCCTACCTCAAGCACCTGCCGGTCGACTACCTCAAGATCGACGGTGGCTTTGTCAAGGACATGGCGGACGATCCGATCGATCGCGCAATGGTGGAAGCCATCAACAACGTCGGTCACGTCATGGGCAAGCAGACCATCGCCGAGTTCGCCGACGGCGAGCGGATCATCGCAGCGCTGCGCCAGATCGGGGTCGACTACGCTCAGGGATACGGTGTGGCGAAGCCGCGACCCTTTGGCCCGCGACTCAAGGTGGCGGCAGGCGCCGCTTAGGGCGGCCGGCATACATCGGTTGTCTCCGCTATCAAGGCGATTTCCCCGGTTGCAGTCGTGGTTCGACGAAAAAGGGCGTCCGCTCCCTTGGGAGAATCCTGAGGGCGAGTCAGGGACACAGATCGTCCCCCAGCAATTGTGCCCCTGACCTGTTGCATCGCCATGCTCTTTTGATGACGATTATGCCACCCAATCATCTGCAGACCATTGAAGAAAAACAACTATTCGTCAAACCTATCAAAGTGTGAGATTTGACTTACGAAACGGCATTGGTCATCTTCCGGCTGCACGTAAAATTTTTGTTCTGCCGTGTCGATCGGGGTAGTGGTGCGGCGGGGTCCAACAGCTTCGGTGTTCTGACTCAACAGGAGAAAAAGCATGGGATCGATGAAGGAGATAGACGAGGTGTCCTCCCCGCCGTGGGTCGATTCGATGAACGGCTATCTCAAACCCTATTGGGACGAACTGCTCAACAGCGAATGGGCCAAGTCCGTGGGGTCGGGGACCATGAGCGTTCCCGAGATGCAAGGCTGGATCCTGCAGGTTTATCCGTTCATCCATGCGTTTCCCAAGTTCCTCGCCGAAGCGCTGATCAAGGTCGAGGACGACCACTCGCGATCCTTCCTGATCGACAATATCCGCGTCGAGAAGACGCACGCCGAACACTGGATCTGGATGGGTGTTGGCTTCGGCCTCAAGCGCGAGGACATGCTCGATGTCGCCGAAGGCAGCAGGCCGGTGCTGCGCGACGTGCAGTCCCTGACCGACTGGTTGTGGTTCATCAATACCAAGGGTTCGCTGGCCGAGGCGGTCGCGGCAACCAGTTTCGCCATCGAAGGCATTACTGGCGACCTCGCGCGGAATGTTGTTGCAGGCTTCGAATCCTATCGCGGCAAGCCGGGCGTGGACATGAATCCGCGCACCTACAAGTGGATGAAGGAGCACGCCCTCTACGACGACGAACACCCCAAGATTGCGATGGAAATCGTCAAGCAGTACGCGACGACCGAGAAAAGCCAGATGCGCGTGATGATGGCGGCCAAGCGCAGCCTGCAACTGCTCAATCAGGCGTTGCATACCGCCTTCAAGGCTTACACCCCGGCGGAACCTGCCGACGAAGTCACAGCCAATATGCGCGCCAGCGATCGCCGGGACGCCGAAATGGCCGTTGCCTTCCCCGAACGCCGTTTTGCAGATCGCCGCGGCCGGAAGAACCGCGCCTTCGCCTGACAGCAGGACAGCGCGGCAAAAGACGACGGGCACCGCGAGGTGCCCGTTTTGCTTTGCAGTCTTGTTTCGTCCCAGTCCAGGTCCGTGGTTCAAGGCTTAGGCCAGAGTACTAGCCGGGACCGCGAGTCTGGCGTTCCGCCAGTTGCGTCGCTACCGACTCGATCAGCTTGTCGAAACTCGCAAGGCCTTCGGGCGAGCCTTTGTACTCGATCCACACCGCGCCGCCGCCAAGGCGCATCAGCACGATCTGCATCGATGCACCGCGCATCTTGTAAGTCGCCACCGCGCGGTCTTCGTCGCCGGCTGGAATCGTCGAGCGGATGCAGCCGTCGCGCCGGCACAACTCCTTCACCATGGACTCCGGCGTCAGTGTGTCGTTGGCCCGGCGGAACAGGGTAAGGCGCGCGTCCGCGTCCTTCACCACCAGGATGTCTTCGCCCGGCACGACGATCTTCTGGTTGCCCGTCGGCACGATGCGCAGGTTCTGCCAGTGCACGGCGTTCGGATAGAGGTGGTTTTCCCAGCGCTCGGCGATGCGATTGAGAAAAACGGAGGTGAGAATCAGGCTGCAGCCGAGGGCAAGCAGGGCGATCTGTAACGGCGGGAAACGGCCCATGGGTCTGCACCTTACCCGAAGCGCGGCGCGATGCTCAAGTGCCGCGTGCGATGTGCTTGACGCATCACGCGCTCACAGGCAGGTTACGCGGCTGTTGCTGCGGAGGTGCAAGTGTCCCTGATCGAAAAACTGAAGAGCCAAATGTCGCTGCCGGTCATCGGCGCGCCCATGTTCATCGTCGGCAACCCGGACCTGGTCATCGGCCAGTGCGTCAGCGGCATCATCGGTTCCTTCCCGGCCCTGAATGCGCGTCCGGCGGAGGTCCTCGACGAATGGCTGGAAAAAATAAAATCCGGGCTAGAAAGCCATCGCCGCGCGCATCCCGGCGCGAAGGTCGCCCCGTTCGCCGTCAACCAGATCATCCACCAGTCGAACGACAGACTGGACAGCGACCTCGACGCGTGCGTTCGCCACCAGGTGCCGATGATCATCACCAGTCTGCGCGCGCCCGATGACGTGGTGAATCGGGTGCATGCGTACGGCGGCGTCGTTTTCCATGACGTGATCAACGTCAGGCACGCCGAGAAAGCACTTGAAGCGGGCGTGGACGGACTGATCCTGGTCTGCGCCGGAGCCGGCGGCCACGCCGGCATGCTC
>CAYODB010000168.1:0-8317 GCA_964402495.1 uncultured Bordetella sp. | reverse complement strand
GTGGGCCATGTCCACGAGCAGGTAGGCGCCGACCGAGTCGGCGATTTCACGGAAGCGCTTCCAGTCGAAGGTCAGCGCATAAGCCGATGCGCCGGCGACGATCATCTTCGGCTTGTGCTCCTTTGCGAGTTTCGCCGCCTGGTCGTAATCCACTTCCTCCTTGTCGTTCAGCCCGTAGGAGATCGCGTTGTACAGTTTGCCCGACAGGTTGACCGGCGAGCCGTGCGTCAGATGGCCGCCGCTTGACAGCGACAGGCCGAGGATGGTGTCACCGGCTTTCAGCGCCGCGGCGTACACGGCCTGGTTGGCCTGCGAACCGGAGTGGGGTTGCACGTTCGCCATGTCGGCCTTGAACAGAGCCTTGGCCCGGTCGATCGCGAGTTGCTCGGCCACGTCCACGAATTCGCAGCCGCCGTAATAACGTTTGCCGGGATAGCCTTCCGCGTACTTGTTGGTGAGCACCGAACCCTGGGCCTGGAGCACGCGCGGGCTGGTGTGGTTCTCGGATGCAATGAGCTCGATGTGGTCTTCCTGGCGGCCGCGTTCGGCTTCCATGGCTTGCCACAGGTCGGGATCGAATTCCTGGATGGTCTGGCTGGCGGGAAACATGGGATTGGGGAGTTGGAGTGGGCGGTGCAATAAAGCGGCGAATTGTACCATCGCGGGATTGACGGCCCCGGGGCGGATGCCCCATTTCGCTGCGGCGCACGATCCTTAGTTCGAAGTGTTGCTGCTATGATTGCCGGAATTGCTACACGTCAGCGTCGCCGCACCGGTCGGCCGCGCCGCGAGACACTAAAAAAATGCATGAGTCACAAAAAACGGGGGGAGAAACCATGACCGCAAGCATCATGCCGAAAACCATTCTGGCGAAGCTGGTCTGGGCTGGCATCGCCATCCTCGGCGCATCCACGATCGGCGGCATCGCCATCCATCGCGGCGAATCCATCAATGCCATCTGGTTCGTCGTTGCGGCCGCATGCACTTACCTGGTCGCCTACCGCTTCTACAGCGCCTGGATCGGCGCCAAGGTACTGGTGCTCGACGAGACCCGCGCCACACCGGCGGAAAGATTCAACAACGGCCGCGACTTCATTCCCACCAACAAATGGGTGGTGTTCGGCCACCACTTCGCCGCGATTGCCGGACCCGGACCGCTGATCGGACCGACCCTGGCGATGCAGTTCGGCTACCTGCCCGGCACCATCTGGATCCTGGTCGGCGCGGTGCTCGGCGGCTGCGTGCAGGACATGGTGATCATGTTCTGCTCCACCCGGCGCGATGGGCGCAGCCTCGGGCAGATGGCGCGCGACGAACTGGGCCCGGTCGGCGGCTGGGCGGCGCTGATCGGCACCATGATGATCATAGTCATCCTGATCGCCGTTCTGGGCCTGGTCATCGTCAAGGCCATGGCGCACGATCCCTGGGCGACCGCCACCGTGGTCGGCACCATTCCCGTTGCGATGCTCATAGGCCTCTACATGCGCGGAATCCGGCCTGGCCGCGTGCTCGAAGGCACGGTCATCGGCATAGCGCTGCTGCTGCTCTGCGTGGTCGGCGGGCACTGGGTCGACCAGAACGAAGCCTTGCGCAGCCTGTTCGACTGGGATGCAAAGCAAAGCGCCTGGTTCGTCATGATCTATGGTTTCGCCGCGGCGGCGCTGCCGGTCTGGCTGCTGCTGGCGCCCCGCGATTACCTTTCCACGTTCCTCAAGCTCGGCGTGGTTTTCATGCTCGCGGTGGCCATCGTCATCCTGACGCCGGAAGTAAAGATGCCCGCCATGACCGAATTCGCCTTCACCGGCATGGGCCCGATCTTCAAGGGCGACCTGTTCCCCTTCGTGTTCATCACCATCGCCTGCGGCGCGATTTCCGGGTTCCACGCGCTGGTCGCGTCCGGCACCACGCCCAAACTTCTTTCCAACGAGCGTGAAATCCGCATGATCGGCTACGGCTCGATGGCGCTGGAATCCTTCGTTGCCATCATGGCCGTGATCGCGGCGACGATACTCGATCCCGGTATTTTTTTCGCGATCAACATCGACCTCGGCAAAAGCGCCGAGGACACCGTCGCCGTCATTTCCTCATGGGGTCCGCAGTATCACCTGACGGTCGAACAGATGAAGGCCCTCGCGGTCGAGATGGGACTGCCCTCGCTGTTCGCCCGCACCGGCGGCGCGCCTTCCCTTGCGGTCGGCATGGCGAGCATCTTCAGCGAGACCTTCGGCGGCGGCCTGATGAAATTCTGGTATCACTTCGCGATCATGTTCGAAGTACTGTTCATCCTGACCACGCTCGACGCCGGTACGCGTGTCGGCCGCTTCATGCTGCAGGACCTGGGCAAGCACGTCTGGAAGCCGTTCGGGAACGTGTCCTCCTATCCCATGACGGTTCTGGCCAGCCTGATCTTCGTTGCTGCCTGGGGCTATTTCCTCTGGCAGGGCGTGACCGACCCCAAGGGCGGCATCCGTTTCCTGTGGCCGCTGTTCGGCATCTCCAATCAGCTCCTCGCGGGCATCGCCCTGAGCGTGGCGACGGGCATCATCATCAAGATGGGCAAACTGAAGTACGCATGGGTGACAGGCCTTCCCCTGGCCTGGCTGGCGGTGATCTGCACGACCGCGGCCGTCACCAAGGTCTTCAGTCCGAATCCGGAAATCGGTTTCTGGTCGGGCGCCAACTTCCTGGCCGGAAAGATCGCCGATGGCTCGATTCCCGCAGAAAAAATCGCGGAAACCTGGGCGCAGGTTGTTGCCTTCCGCATCGATGCCGCGCTTGCGCTGTTTTTCGCCATCATGCTGTGGGTGGTGATCTTCGACATGCTGCGCATGACGTTCCGGATTCGTTCCGGAAAATCCGTGCTGCCGCTTTCCGAATCGGGTTACATCAAGACGAATCCGCAACTCGCGATTGGCGCTTCCCACGCATAGGCCCACGATGATCACTACCAAACTGAAACGCGCATGGAGCTACCTGCGGGAGGTGACGGGCGACGACGCCTACGAGCGCTATCTCGCACACCACACGCAATCGCACCCGGATCAGCAGCCGCTGACGCGGGCGCAGTATTTCCGCCTGCGGCAGGACGAGAAGTGGAGCAAGGTCAGCCGTTGCTGCTAGCGCAGCACCACAGAGATAGAGAGAAAAGGTAAAAGGGGAAAGTTAAAGGCTTTTACTCGAACCTTATGGGCAAAGCCCGGTATCCAGCGAAGTCGGGCGTACCTCGGCCCTCCAACCTGGGAAATAACGGGAACCGCGCGGTTCCCGTTATTTTTTGTCCCCGGCGGGCGGCCACTTGCCCGGCACCGGAATGGCTTCATCGTCCCCCGGCCAGGGCGGCATCGTGACTCCGATCGCGCTCAACGATTCGGTGCCAGCCGCGCGGAACTGGAAATGGGTCCCGAGCGGGATCGTCACACAGGTGCCGGGCACCAGCGCAACGACTTCCTCCCTCTGGTCCTGCCTGCGCCACATCTCCCCGCTGCCCGACAGCACGTACCAGATCTCTTCCACCGTGCGATGGCGGATCGGATCGGAGGCGCGTCCCGCGGCGAGTTCGAAATGCGCCATGCTGCCGTTGGCGGTGCGCAGGAGGACCCGGACATCCGATCCATCGGGTGCGACGACATCGGGCGCGGACGGCAGTTGTCTGGTGGCGAATTTGGGCATTGGCGGGAACAGCGATTTTTTATGGCACGTTACAGCAAGCGGCCGCCCACCCGACAAGCTGCACGGCGACCATTTACTCAGTCAGGCGGGCGTGCGGCGGCCGGATCTCCGGGCGGCAGGACATCGCGGAATTCCGGGAATTGCTTCCACTTGGGAACTGGCGGGATATGCCCCTCGCACGGCGAGTAGGGAGATTGCTCGACGATCTGCATCTTGTGGATGTAACGCGGGCAGTTGGGAAAAATGGCTTCGGCCCGCACGCGCACCATGAGTTGCGCGCCGGCAAATTCGCCTAGCAGCGGATCATTCCGGTCCAGTGCCGCCCTGCCGTTCACGCGCAACCGCTTCGGACTTTCGAAATCGATGAACAGCAGGCCGACATAAGGGTTGACCAGGACATTGCCCAGGCTCTTGAACATGCCATTACCGTCGTAGCTCGGAAATACCAGCGTATGCGGATCGATGGCGCGCACGAAGCCGGGTAATCCGCCCTTGTAGGAACAGTCGGGCCGGCCTTCGGCATCCGCGGTGGACAGGAAAAACAGCGGGCGGCTGTCGATGAACTTGCGGTCGTCGTCGGTAAACGCGTTTCTCGCCAGAACTTCCACCAGCCGGTCGGCGAGTTTGCGCGACGAAAAACTGTCCTGCAACTGCCGGGAACCTTCGTGATACATCGGGATGTCTTTCATGAGACCTCCAGTTCACAATCCGCGTCATTCCCGGTTCCTTGCCATCGGAGCCCCGGGGCGACGAGCTGCTGCCGCCCACCTATCTTACCGCCGTCGACTGATTTTGCGATGCGCCGGTCCAACCCGCAAGCAAGCCCATGAAATTCGAATGTTCGGACATTGGCATGGGCAATCGGCGCCCGGGGGCGTTGAAGGATTGATCGCCTGGCGAAAGCACTCGTCGCCAAACCTTTACGGCCAGGCGTTAACCGCAAGGGACGCCAGGGACGCAAGGGAAAGCCTGAATGCAAGGATCAGGTGGGTGTCCAAATCCCGTACAAGTATCTGCGTTGCGACTGGCCCGCTACCCTGATTCAGGACTCGCCCTCACGCCATTGCCTTTGTCCTGGCGTCCCTGGCGGTGAATGTGGCATTGTCGAAGCGTTCGCAACCCACAGAAATGTCTGAAGGACCCAAACCAGCGGCCAGTCCGGAATCGGTCAGGCGATATGGAGCCGGGATCGATTCTGCGGCATACTCGGAGCATGAAAAACATGGCCTTGAGGCGCTTTGCCCGACGCGAGGATCTGGGCCTTGCACTGCGCGAATTCGCGACCCTTAAACGGCTCGACACCCCGCAGAAAATCCAGGCTTACCTCAATGGCATGACCGTCAACCATGAATTGGGCGGCGAAACCGTGCTCTCGGTGCGCGAGGTCATGAAGCAGCGGCGTTCGCATTGCATCGAAGGGGCTTTTTTCGCGGCCTGTGCGCTCTGGGTCAACGGCGCACCGCCGCTGGTGATGCACCTTGACTGCGACCTGAGCGACTACCCGCACGTCATCGCCCTGTTCCGCGTTGGCGGTCATTGGGGCGCGATCTCCAAGACCAACGGTGTCGCGCTGCGCTACCGCGATCCCGTCTATCGCAGCTTGCGCGAACTCGCCATCTCATACCTGCACGAATACTCCAACAAGCGGCACATGAAGACGTTGCGCAGTTACTCCGGCGCTTACGACCTGCGGCGCCTGGATCCGCAACTATGGGTAACGAGCGAGGCGCAATGCTGGGAGGCGCACGACAGGCTCGCGGCGGTGCGCCACTATCCGCTGGTCTCGGCACGCCAGGCGCGCCTGCTCAGCCCCCGCGATGCATTCGAACGCCACATCACCAAGCTGGTGCAGTACCCGAAGCCGGAGAAGCGCACCGGCACACGCCTCTCGAAAAAAACCTGATACGGCCGATCTTCAGAACACCAGCACTCCCAGTATCACGCCGAACACCAGCACGATCAGGAAAATCGCCAGCGCGATGAAGAACAGCACCTTGGCGATGCCCTTCGCGCCCGAGGCGACGTTGGTGAAGCCGAAGAACCCGGCAATCAGGGAAATCACGAAGAATATCGCCGCCCATTTCAGCATGTCTGCTCCTGTCGACAGCAAGGTTTCAAGCTGGCGTTCCGGCTAGCGATTTGCAAGTAGCGTGGGCGTGACCCGCCAGACCACATTGCCGACATCGTCGGCAACCAGTAGCGCGCCTGCCTTGTCGATGGCCACCCCCACGGGACGCCCGCGCGCCTTGCCGTCCGCATCCACGAAGTCCGTCAGCACATCCTCCGCCTCGCCTGCGGGCCGGCCATCCGTAAACGGAACGAAGATGACCTTGTAGCCGCTGCGCGGCTTGCGGTTCCAGGAGCCGTGCTGGCCGACGAATGCGCCGTTCAGGTACTTCGCCGGCAGCAGCTTGCCACGATGGAAAGCCAACCCGAGCGAACCGGCGTGCGATCCCAGCGCATAGTCCGGCTTGATTGCGGCGGCCACCAGATCGGGACGCGGCGGTTGCACGCGCTCGTCGACATGCTGGCCGAAATAACTGTAGGGCCAGCCGTAGAAGCCGCCGTCTTTCACGGAAGTCATGTAGTCGGGAACCAGGTCGCCGCCGATCTCATCGCGTTCGTTGACGGTGGTCCAGAGCACGCCGCTCTGCGGTTGCCAGTCGAGGCCGTTGGGGTTGCGCAATCCGGAGGCAAAGATCCGCGACGTCCGCCTGGCTATATCGATCTCGAGGATGGCGGCGCGCTGCGCTTCCTGGTCCATGCCGTTCTCCGCCACGTTGCTGTTCGAGCCCACGGTCACGTACAGGTGCCTGCCATCCCGGCCGGCGATGACATTCTTGGTCCAGTGATGATTCCGCGTTCCCGCCGGCAGCTCCGCCACCTTCGTTCCGGAACCAGTGAGCCGCGTTTCGCCGCTCTTGTACGCAAATTGCACCACCGCGTCAGTGTTGGCGACGTAAAGCCTGTCCCCGACCAGGACCATGCCGAATGGAGAGTTAAGGTGCTCCAGGAATATCGATCGCGTCTCCGCGACGCCATCGCCATCCGCATCGCGCAGCAAGGTGATGCGGTTCGCGCTCGGCACGCCGGCGCCGGCGCGTGCCATGATTTTTTTCATCACCCAGCCCTTGATGCCCTTGCCGTCGTCGGGCTTGGGTGGGGAATTGGTCTCGGCAACCAGAACATCGCCATTGGGCAGCACGTAGAGCCAGCGCGGGTGATCGAGTCCACTGGCGAACGCACCGGCAGTCAGTCCCGCCGCGGCGGTGGGTGTCTCCCCCGGCGCCCAGCCTTTGGCCGGCGCAATGTGCACCGTGGGCAGCATGGCGTGCTTGGGCGCCGGCAACTGCGGATCTGGCCCCATGCCTGCCTTGATCGGCAGGGTCGATTTTTCGCCACAGCCTGCCAGCGCAAGCAGGCTCGCAAGAAAAGTGGCGGTGAGGGTTCGCATTTGAAATTCTCCAGCCCGCAACCGGTCCGCGCACCAGCGCGCCTGTTACCGGAATCAGCAAGTGTGTCTGCAAGGATGGACCGGACGGCGGGATGAAGGTTCGCGCCGCACCTGGATTTCATTCGCGGCGGGAACCAGCGGGCGGGAAACCAGCGCTTGAACTGTGCGCAATCGAATTGAAAGCGCGCGTGGCATTGGTGACTCGCCGGTGCTGGAACTGCCCCGGGCGACTATACAATGGCGCCACTTCCTCCCCGGTGCGTTTGTCATGTCACTCCCTGCAACAGGTCCGGCAACCACGATTTTTCGCGTCATCCTGCGAATCATGCTGACAGCCGCTCTGGCAGGATTGGGACTGTCGGGCACCGGCGCCTCCGCGCAGACCTGGCCGGCCAAACCCATTCGCGTCATCGTGCCCTTCCCGGCCGGCGGCACTTCCGATGTTCTGGCGCGCGCGCTGGGCCAGAAACTGCACGAAGCCTGGGGCCAGCCCGTCATCGTGGAAAACCGCGCCGGCGCGAATGGCAATATCGGTGCCGCAATGGTCGCCAGGTCCGCGCCCGACGGCTATACCTTGCTGCTGATGGACATAGGGGCCCTATGCATCAGTCCGAGCGTTTATCACGACCTTGCCTTCGACCCGGCGAGGGATTTCGCGCCCGTCACCATGATCAGCTATTCGCCGCACGTATTTGCCGTGCATCCCAGGATCGCCGCGAAAACCCTGCAGGAACTCATCGCCCTCGCGAAAGAAAGCCCCGGGAAGTTAAACTTCGCGACTGCCGGCGCAGGCAGCGCGCCGCACCTGGCCGGCATCGACTTCGCCCTGCGCTCGGGTATCCAGTGGACCTACATCCATTACAAAGGCGGCGGACAGGCGATCACCGATTCGATCGCCGGACACTCGGACGTGCTGGTCAACGGCATGCTTCCCGTGTATCCGCATCTCAAAGGCGGCAGACTGCGTGCGCTCGCCGTGTCGTCCGCGCGACGCACGCCGGCCGCGCCGGACATTCCCACCGTGGCGGAAACGCTGCCGGGATTCGAAACCGGATCCTGGCAGGGCGTGCTGGCGCCGGCGGACACGCCGGCGGCTATCGTGAACAAGCTCAATGCCGAACTGCGGCGCATCCTCGCCCTGCCGGCCATCAAGGCGCAACTCGCGGCACAGGGGACCGAGGTGCGCGCCGGCAC
>CAYODB010000167.1:0-8470 GCA_964402495.1 uncultured Bordetella sp. | reverse complement strand
GCTTCCTCGAGCATCATCGCGTGTTCTATTTTAGGAGCAGCACCGCGTCGCTGCTCCTAAAATAGAACACGCGATGATGCTCGAGGAAGCGGCCGATGATGGAACGCACCCGGATGTTTTCCGAGAGCCCCGGGATTCCCGGACGCAGCGCGCAGACGCCGCGCACGATCAGGTCGATTTGCACGCCCGCCATCGATGCCTCGTACAGCGCAGAGATGATGTCGGGCTCGAGCAGCGCGTTCATCTTGGCGATGATCGCGGTCTTGCCTCCGGCACGTGCCCATTCCGCCTCATGGCGGATGGCGCCGAGCAACTGCGAATGCAGCGAAAACGGCGATTGCCACAGGTGCTTCAACTTGCCGGCCTTGCCCAGGCCGGTGAGCTGCATGAACACGTCGTTGACGTCGGCGCAAATCTCTTCGTTGCACGAGAACAAGCCGAAATCGGTGTAAAGCATCGCGGTGCGCGCGTGGTAATTGCCCGTGCCCAGATGCACGTATCGGCGCAGCATCCCGTCTTCCCGGCGCAACACCATGGACATCTTGGCGTGGGTCTTGTGTCCCACCACCCCGTAAGCTACGTGGGCGCCGACTTCCTCCAGGCGCGCGGCCCAGTTGATGTTGGCTTCCTCGTCGAAGCGCGCCATCAGCTCCACGACCACCGTGACTTCCTTGCCACTGCGCGCCGCGTCGATCAGCGCCTGCATGAGTTCGGAGTTGGTGCCGGTGCGGTAGACCGTCTGCTTGATTGCCACCACGTCGGGATCCATCGACGCCTGCTGGATGAAACCGATAACCGGTTTGAAAGATTGATAGGGATGGTGCAGCAGAACGTCCCCCTTGCGCATCGCGGCGAATATGTCCGGCCGCTTGGTGAGTGCGTTCGGGATTCCAGGCGTGAAAGGCGGGTACTTGAGGTCTGGGCGGTCCACCCAGTCCGGCACCTGCATCAGGCGCACCAGGTTCACCGGGCCGTTCACCTGGTACAGGTCGTCCGAATTCAGGTTGAATTGCTGCAGAAGGAATTCGGTGATGACCGGCGAACACAAGTCGTCGACCTCGAGCCGCACTGCGTCGCCGAAATGGCGCTGTGGCAGTTCGCCCTGCAGCGCCAGACGCAGGTTCTTGATTTCTTCCTCGTCGACGAACAGGTCGCTGTTTCGGGTTACCCGGAACTGGTAGTAGCCCTGAATCTCCATTCCGGCGAAGAGCTCGCCGACGTGAGCGTGGATGACCGAGGAAAGGAAGACGAAACCGAAATCGCAGCCCGCGATGTTGCGCGGCAGCTTGATCACACGGGGCAGCACCCGCGGCGCCTGCACCAGCGCGAAACCGGAGTTACGTCCGAATGCGTCCTTGCCGGACAACTGCACCGCAAAGTTGAGGCTCTTGTTGAGAATGCGCGGAAAGGGATGCGCGGGATCCAGCCCGATGGGCGTCATCACCGGCATGATCTCCTTCAGGAAGTGGGCCTTGATCCAGGCTTTCTGCGCATCGTTCCAGTCGCGCCGGCGCAGGAAGCGGATGCCTTCGTGCGCGAGCTTGGGCAGGATGTCGTCGTTCCACAGATGATACTGGCGGGCCACCAGCTCATGCGTGCGCGCCGATACCTCCCGGAAAACCTGCGAGGGTGCGAGGCCGTCCGGGCCCGTTACGTCGGCACCGAGTTCGATCTGGGCCTTCAGTCCGGCGACGCGGATCTCGAAGAACTCGTCGAGATTGCTGCTGACGATGCAAAGGAAGCGCAGCCTTTCGAGCAGCGGCGCTTCGGGGTCTTCCGCCTGGGCGAGCACCCGGCGGTTGAACTCGAGCTGCGCCAGTTCCCGGTTCAGGTAAAGCTGCGGATTGGAGCGCTTGGTTTTCGACGACTTGTCGGCGACCAATGCGGCGCGCTTGCGCGCGGCTTTCTCCGGCGCAAGCGTAGCCGTGCGGTCCGCCGCCTCGGCCTTGATGTTGGTGCCCTTGGTAATTTTTCAGCTCCCCGGTGAAGTTCGGTGAACAGCAAAGGCAGCGCCGGCTGCAACCGGCGCGAATCGAGGACTCTGTTAAGTTTTCGAAGGAGGAACGTAGCCCGATGCGGCGTCGGCGCCTTCGCCGAAGAAGTACTTCCCGGTCTGCTCGAGCAGGTACTTGCGCGCTTTCGCGTCCGCGAGACTCAGCCGGTTCTCGTTCACCAGCATTTTCTGGTGCTCGAGCCAGCCCTTCCACGCTTCCTTCGAAACATTCTCGAATATGCGTTTGCCCAGGTCACCGGGAAACGGCGGGAAATCCAGTCCTTCGGCTTCCCGGTCGAGCTTTACGCACTTCACTGTTCTTGCCATGTTATTTTGTTCAGTAAGTTAGACGATTCTGCCTGTAACGTGGGTTACAGCAATGTGACAACGCTTCCCGGCGCGCATTCTGCCGGCAGGGCGATGCTCAGAGGTTCTTGATCAGGACCTTGGAGCGGCGCTGGTAGTTGTAGAGTGCCTGCTTCTGCTTCGGCAGGCTTTCGATGCCGGACTCGGCGAAACCGTGTTCGATGAACCAGTGCGCGGCGCGCGTGGTAAGCACGAACAGCCGTTTGAACCGCAGCTTCTTCGCTTTTTCCTCGATCCATTTGAGCAACTGCTCGCCACCGCCCGCATCGCGATAATCCGGTGCCACCGCCAGGCAGGCCAGTTCCGCCGCCTTTTCGTCGGCAAAGGGATACAGCGCCGCGCAACCGACAATAACGTGGTCGTGCTCGAGCACACCGAAACGGCTGATTTCCATTTCCAGCAATTCGCGCGAGCGCTTGACCAGCGTGCCGTCCGCTTCCAGTGGTTCGATCAGACGGATTACGCCACCGACATCCTCGATGGTCGCATCGCGCAACTGTTCCAGCGGGTCGCGGCTCACCATGCTGCCAACGCCGTCATGAGTGAACAGTTCCAGCAGTAATGCGCCGTCCGCATAGCGGCTGATCAGATGCACCCGTGCCGCGCCGCCCTTGCAGGCTTTGATCGCATGCGGCAAATAAAGCTTCGCGTCGTCCGAGAGTTGATTTTCTTTTCGTATCAGCTTTTCCGCGTCGGAAACCGTAAGTTCGCGCAACAGCCGTCCGCCTTTCGCTTTCAGGCCGGGCTGGTCCATCAGGAAAATGAGTTTCTCCGCGCCCAGCGCGATGGCGGTTTCCGCCGCCACGTCTTCCAGCGTGACGTTGAAGATCTCGCCGGTGGGCGAGTAACCCAGAGGGGACAGCAGGACCAGTTCGCCGTCGTCCAGCCGGATGTTGATGGCATCCGCGTGCACCTTGCGCACTTCGCCCGTGTAGCACATGTCGACGCCGTCGACCACGCCGCGAGGCCGCGCGATGACGAAGTTCCCCGAGGCGACCCGGATGTCGGCATTGGCCATCGGCGAATTCGCCAGGCCCATGGACAGCAGCGCCTCGATATCCACTCGCACCTGGCCGCTTGCCTGCTTCACGCACGCCAGCGCATTCTCGTCGGTGACCCGCATGCCGTGGACGTACTTCGTCTTCAGGCCCGCCGTGCGCAACTGCGCGTCGATCTGGGGCCGTGCGCCGTGCACCAGCACCAGACGCACGCCCAGGCTGGCGAGCAGATTCAGATCATGGGTCAGTTTGACGAACGATCCGTCCTTCACCACTTCGCCGCCGAAGGCGATGACAAACGTGCGCCCGCCGAAGGCGTGCACGTACGGTGCGGCGGCGCGGAACCAGCGGACGAAATCGGCTTGCTTTGAAGCGTGCATCTCAGTCTGCGTCGGGGGCTTACTTGGGTTGCATGCGGATGGCGCCATCCAGCCGGATCACCTCGCCGTTCAGCATTTCATTTTCAGCGATATGTCGGACCAGTTGCGCATACTCGCCGGGTTTGCCCAGCCGCGAGGGGAACGGCACCATCTTGCCCAGCGCATCCTGGACTTCCTGCGGCATGCCCAGCAGCATCGGCGTCTCGAAAATTCCCGGGGCGATGGTCATTACGCGGATGCCGCTGCGAGACAGGTCGCGCGCGATGGGCAGGGTCATGCCGACAATGCCGCCTTTCGAAGCCGCATACGCGGCCTGGCCGATCTGTCCGTCGAATGCGGCGACCGAAGCCGTGTTGACGATCACGCCGCGCTCTCCGGCGGCATTGGGCTGTTGTTTCGCCATGGCATCCGCGGCGAGCCGGATCATGTTGAAACTTCCGATGAGGTTGATGCTGACGACCCTGGCGAATTTCTCCAGCGAATGCGGTCCTTCCTTGCCGACGGTTTTTTCGCCGATCGCGATGCCGGCGCAGTTCACCAGCCCGCTGAGGCCACCAAAACCCTTGAGCGCGGCTTCCACCGCGGCTTTGCCGTGGTCCTCGCGGGTGACATCGCATTCCACGTAACGGGCTTGTTTGCCGAGCTTCGCGGCAAGGGCCTCGCCCTGTGCCTTGTTGACGTCGGCGATGACCGCGTTGCCGCCCGCGGCAACGATCATTTCGACTGTGGCTGCGCCGAGTCCGGAACTGCCGCCAGTGACGATGAAGGTGCTGTTCTTGATTTCCATGGTTATGCGGATTGAATCGATTGAAGAAATGGAACGACGAAGTATAGCGGGGTCCGGGCGGCTTCCCTAAAAGTCACCCCAAAGCGCCTGGATGGCGGCCAGGGCGGCAACCGCCGCCGTCTCAGTCCGCAGGATCCGCGGTCCGAGGCGTACCGGGGTGAAACCGCGTGATTCGGCGATCAGCAGTTCGCCTGGCGCGAGGCCGCCTTCCGGTCCTGCCAGCAGGGTCAGGCGCGCCGGCACGGAGCCGAGTTCGCGCAGCGAGATGGCTGCCTGGGGGGAAAGCAGCAGGCGGGCTTCCCCTTCAGGCAGCGGCCGGACCAGTTGCGCCGCCCAAACGTCGAAGTCCAGCACTGGGGCGACGCCAGGGACGCGGTTGCGTCCGCATTGCTCGCAGGCCGAAATCACCAGGTTCTGCCAGTGCCCGACACGCCTTTGCGCTCGTTCATCCTTCAGCTTGACGACGCTGCGCTCGGTGGCCACCGGTTGAATCGCGGAGACGCCCAGTTCCACGGCTTTTTGCAGCGTGAAGTCCATGCGGTCGCCGCTCGACAGGCCCTGCACGAGCGTCACCTTAATACTGGACTCCCGCTCCACTTCCCGGTGAGCCCCGGTCTTGACCAGAACGTCGCCCCGCTCTATGCGGCTGATGTACGCTTCGAATTCGCCTCCTAGCCCATTGAAAAGCACGACGGGATCTCCGGTTTCGAGCCGCAGCACGCGCGCGGCATGGTGCGCGGCATCCGGCGCGAGGCGAACCTCCGAACCGTTGCCGAGCTTGCCATCGAAGTGGAAGCGGGCCCCCGGCCTGGCCGCGGTTTTTTTCTCTAAGTCTTTAGCCATGTTAAGATTTTGCCATGCACCAATCGTACTGTCCCCAGCTTTCGGCGCGACCTTTTGCCTCCCGCGCGCGCCGGCTTTTGCGGGCTTGAACCATGGGCGCTACCCCGGTCTGTGATTTCGGCTGGAAGGCGCGCGACTTCGACCTTCCTGGCACCGATGGCAAGCGCCACCGGCTGGCGGATGTCGGCGGACCCAATGGCCTGCTGGTTATGTTCATCTGCAACCATTGCCCCTACGTCAAGGCGATCCGCACCCATATAGTCCGCGATAGTGTGGACCTGCAAGCCCTGGGTATCGGGGTGGTTGCGATCAGCGCCAACGATCCCGCCGACTACCCGGAAGACTCGTTCGAAAACATGCAGCGGGTTGCGCGCGAATTCAAATTCCCCTTTCCCTATCTGTTCGACGAAAGCCAGGAAGTCGCGCGCGCCTACGACGCCGTGTGCACACCCGATTTCTTCGGCTTCAACGGCAAGCTGGAACTGCAGTATCGCGGCCGCCTCGACGCCTCGCGGACCGCGCCGGTCCCCGACGCCCGACGAGACCTGTTCGAAGCCATGAAAGCGGTGGCGCAGGACGGCCGGGGTCCCACCGAACAGGTCGCCAGCATGGGATGCTCGATCAAATGGAAACGGTGAACAGCCCGGTGCGCGGCATGCTCGACCAGGTCATCGCCTGCGTGCGCGAAGTCGCTGCGAAAGAGGTGATGCCCCGCTACCTCAAGGTCGCCCACCATCGCAAATCCGACGGCAGCCTGTTTACCGCGGCGGATCTTGCCGCCCAGGAGGCGTTGTCGCGAGTACTGCCGGAAATCTACCCCGGACCCATCCTCGGTGAGGAAATGACGCCCGAGCAGCAGGCCGAGCACTGGCTCGCCGGCAGCGAGGGCCTCTGGTGCGTGGATCCGATCGACGGGACGTCCAATTTCGTCAATGGCCTGCCTTACTTTGCCGTGTCGGTGGCGCTGATGAAGAAAGGCCGCAGCGTGCTGGGCGTGGTCTACGATCCGGTCGCCGACGAGATGTTTTACGCGGAGCAGGGTGGGGGCGCCTTCCTCAACGGCGAGCCGCTGCCGATCAAGGAACATGTGCCCCATCTGCGCAATGCCATGTCGCAGGTGGATTTCAAGCGCCTGCCTGAGCGCCTGGCACGCGAGCTGGTCGCGGCCCCCCCCTATTCCTCGCAGCGCAATTTCGGCGCGAGCACGCTGGAATGGTGCTATGTCGCCGCGGGCCGCTTCGATGTGTACCTGCACGGCGGCCAGAAGCTGTGGGACTATGCTGCCGGATCGCTGATCCTGCAGGAGGCCGGCGGCTTCATGTGCAGCCTGCACAATGATGATTTCTGGGCCGACACCCTCTGGCAGCGTTCCGCCATCGCCGCCCGCGATGCAACCTTGTTCGACGCCTGGAAGCGCTGGATCCGCGCCCGACAGTAAGCTCCGCCCGAAAGCCCCGGTACCACCCCTCGCCAGCCCGGCAATGCGTCTGTTTGGGGACGGTTCCCTTCCTTGACCGGGTTCGCCGTTGCCGGTATCTTGCCAAGCCTTCCCGCAATTTTCGCGGCTTTTTATCAACTTAGCTTACTTCGGGTGTTGCCATGGAATTGACCGCCGGTGTTACGACCGAACTGAACGGCGCTGAAATCACGATCCGATGTCTCCAGGAAGAAGGCGTCGAGTTCCTTTTTGGCTACCCGGGCGGCGCCGTCCTGCCCCTTTACGACGAAATCTTCAAGCAGGAAAAGGTCAAGCACATTTTGGTACGCCATGAGCAGGCCGCCGTACATGCCGCCGACGCGTACGCCCGCTCTACCGAGAAGGTCGGCGTGGTACTCGTCACTTCCGGTCCCGGCGTGACCAATGCGGTGACCGGCATCGCCACCGCGTACATGGATTCCGTCCCGATGGTAATTGTGACCGGCCAGGTGCCGACGCATGCCATAGGCCAGGACGCGTTCCAGGAAGTCGACACCGTCGGCGTGACCCGCCCCTGCGTCAAGCACAACTTCCTGGTCAAGGATGTCAAGGACCTCGCCGTTACCATGAAGAAGGCGTTCTACCTCGCCTCGACCGGACGGCCCGGCCCCGTGCTGGTGGACATTCCGAAGGACGTGCAGACCGACAAGTGCGCCTTTTTCTATCCGCAGTCGGTGACCCTGCGGTCCTACAACCCGGTGGTAAAAGGCCACAGCGGCCAGATCAAGAAGGCGCTGCAACTGCTGATGGAGGCCAAACGGCCGATGATCTACACCGGCGGCGGCATCGTCCTCGGCAATGCCTCGCCCGAACTGACGCAGCTGGTGCGCTCGCTCGGTTTCCCCTGCACCAATACGCTCATGGGCCTGGGCGGTTATCCCGCGACCGACCCGCAGTTCGTCGGCATGCTCGGCATGCACGGCACCTATGAAGCCAACATGGCGATGCAGGACTGCGACGTGCTGCTGGCCATCGGCGCCCGTTTCGATGACCGCGTGATCGGCAACCCGAAGCATTTCTTCCGCGAAGACCGCAGGATCATCCACGTCGACATCGACCCGTCGTCGATTTCCAAGCGCGTGCGCGTGGACGTGCCGATCGTTGGCGACGTCCGGGAAGTACTCCAGGAGATGAATCGCCAGTTGGTCGCCGGCAAGGAGCGGCCGGATCCGTTCGCCATAAAAACCTGGTGGGACCAGATCACCACGTGGCGCGCCCGCGACTGTCTGAAGTTCGACCGCAACGCCAAGATCATCAAGCCGCAACTGGTGGTCGAGACCCTGTACGAACTGACCAAGGGCCTCGACACGTACGTGACCTCGGACGTCGGCCAGCACCAGATGTGGGCCGCACAGTTCTATAAATTCGACAAGCCCCGCCGCTGGATCAACTCCGGGGGCCTCGGCACCATGGGTGTCGGGCTGCCCTACGCGCTGGGCGTGCAGCTTGCGCATCCGAATGCCACCGTGGCCTGCGTCACCGGAGAAGCGAGCATCCAGATGTGCATCCAGGAACTCTCGACCGCCAAGCAGTACAAGCTGCCGGTGAAGGTCATCAGCCTGAACAACCGCTACATGGGCATGGTGCGGCAGTGGCAGGAGTTTTTCCACGGCAACCGCTACGCCG
>CAYODB010000166.1:0-8540 GCA_964402495.1 uncultured Bordetella sp. | reverse complement strand
AAGTTGGATTTGAGATTGGCGTGAGGAAAAATTCACAGTGAAATTAACGAAGAACCAAAATAGAAGTTTCCCTCGAGATCGCTTCGCTGCGACAAATTGCTGCAATGCTTTGTCCGCTGGCAGCAAGGCGTGCCAAGTGATTGCGCCACTCGCTTTCTCGTTGCATTATGCTTTTCGATCTTGACTTGCCCATCACTTCCTCCATGCGTTTGAACATGGAATCATGTTTGCCGGATACTACGGCCAGTGACTATAACGCCGGTGGCTTACCGGTTACGGACCAGCAGCATGATGTCGGTTTCCGACATCGCTTTCACGTCCATCACCAGATGGGCGAGCTCCATCATGAAGTGATAGACGTAGACCGACTGGGCGATGATCAGGCCCAGATAGAGCGGTGCCTGCAACCAACGGCTCCAGAAAATGAAACCGCCCAGGATGGTTTGGGAGCGGGTGACGGTGGAGGTATTGCTGTTCATGGCGGCGGTGAGAATCGGGTAGGATTCGGAAAAAATTAAAGCGCGGATTTTACACTACGCCCCCGTTCGCATCGATGTCTACAGTCTGCCGATTGCAGTTCTGGCTATAATCGGGCGAAAGGCGGATAGCCAACGCCGGCAAACAGAGCGACGGGGAGGAAGAAATGAGCACGATCGAATCGGTTATGCACGAAAACCGCCTGTTCCCGCCACCGGAAGCCTTTGTGAAGCAGGCGAACATTTCCGGAACTGCGGCCTATCAGGCCCTGTGCGCCGAGGCCGAGCGCGACTACGAGGGATTCTGGGCCCGCCAGGCGCGCGAAAACCTCATCTGGCAAAAGCCCTTCACCAAAGTCCTCGACCAGAGCAAGGCGCCTTTCTTCAAGTGGTTCGAGGACGGCGAGCTGAATGTCTCCTTCAACTGCCTCGACCGTCACCTGAATCTCCAGCCGAACAAGGTCGCCATCATTTTCGAGGCGGATGACGGCACGGTGACGAAGATCACCTACAAGCAGCTTTATCACCGCGTCTGCCAGTTCGCCAACGGCCTCAAGTCCCTCGGCATCAAGACCGGCGACCGAGTGATCATCTACATGCCGATGTCCATCGAAGCGGTCATCGCCATGCAGGCCTGCGCACGCATCGGGGCTACGCATTCGGTCGTGTTCGGTGGCTTCTCCGCGAAAAGCCTGCAGGAGCGCATCATCGACGCGGGCGCGGTGGCGGTCATCACGGCCGATGGGCAGATGCGCGGCGGCAAGGAGATTCCCCTCAAGCCGGCGGTCGACGACGCCCTGGCGATGGGCGGCTGCGAGGCCATTCGCAACGTCATCGTCTACAAGCGCACCGGCAGCGCGGTCAAGTTCAACGCTTCGATCGACCGCTGGTGGCATGAGTTGGTGCAGAACCAGCCCGATGTCTGCGAGCCGGTGTGGGTCAGTGCGGAACATCCGCTGTTCATCCTCTACACCTCGGGCTCCACCGGCAAGCCGAAAGGCGTGCAGCACTCCAGCGGCGGTTATCTGTTGCAGGCCATCCTCACCATGAAATGGACCTTCGACAGCAAGGCGTCGGATGTGTTCTGGTGCACGGCGGACGTGGGCTGGGTGACCGGCCACAGCTACATCGCCTATGGCCCGCTGGCGGTCGGCGGAACCGAAGTGGTATTCGAAGGTGTGCCGACCTACCCCGACGCGGGACGCTTCTGGAAACTGATCCAGGATCACCACGTAACAGTTTTTTACACGGCCCCCACTGCAATCCGTTCCCTGATCAAGGCCGGCGCGGACCTGCCGAAGAAATACGACCTCTCCAGCCTGCGGCTGCTCGGCAGCGTGGGAGAACCGATCAATCCCGCAGCCTGGATGTGGTACTACAACACGGTCGGCCAGGGCCGCTGTCCCATCGTTGACACCTGGTGGCAGACGGAAACCGGCGGGCACATGATCACTCCCCTTCCCGGCGTAACAACGTTGAAGCCCGGCTCCTGCACCATGCCCTTGCCCGGCATCGAAGCGGCCATCGTCGATGAGACCGGCCACGATGTCGAAAAAGGCAAAGGCGGCATCCTCGTCATCAAGAAGCCCTGGCCCTCAATGATCCGCAACATCTGGGGCGATCCGGAACGTTACAAGAAGAGTTACTACCCGGACGATTTCAAGGGCAAGTACTACCTCGCCGGCGACGGCGCGAGTCGTGACATGGACGGCTATTTCTGGATCATGGGCCGCATCGACGACGTGCTCAACGTATCCGGCCACCGTTTGGGGACGATGGAAATCGAATCCGCACTGGTAGCGAATACCCAACTGGTCGCTGAAGCCGCCGTCGTCGGCCGTCCGGACAATCTAACTGGCGAGGCCATCGTTGCCTTCGTGGTGATGAAGGGGGCACGGCCGACCGGGGAAGATGCGAAACGGCTGTCGCAGGAATTGCGTGACTGGGTCGGCAAGGAGATAGGGCCGATTGCAAAGCCGAAGGACATACGGTTTGGGGATAACCTGCCCAAGACGCGGTCGGGGAAAATCATGCGGCGGTTGCTGAGGTCGATCGCGAGGGGGGAGGAGATTACGCAGGATGTTTCAACCCTTGAGAATCCGGCGATATTGGAGCAACTAAAACAGCCAATTTAGCGTGCGAGATCTTGTCGGGGACCGCTGTCCAATCGTGCCCGGCGCAAAGTCCTGCTCCCGCGTCAGGCGCGGATGAACAGCAGCATGCTCAAGTAGAGCAGATAGGCCGCCACGAACAGGCCGCCTTCCAGCCGCGAAACCATGCGATCGCTGGTGAAGACGGGCAGGCAGACCAGCGCGACCGCCGCGGCAAGCGGCAGGTCAATGCGCAGGATCTCATCGCTCACGTCGATGCCGCCCCGTGCAGCCATGCAGGTCATGCCGAGGATCACCAGGATGTTGTAGATGCTGCTGCCGATCAGATTGCCGATGGCAACATCCCGTTCGTTCTTGAAGGTCGCCATCAACGTGGTCGCAAGCTCCGGCGCAGTGGTGCCGATGGCGACGATGGTCAGCCCGATAACCGCGTCGGAGACGCCGTAGTCCCGGGCCAGATCGATGGCGCCGGACACCAGAAGGTCCGCGCCCAGCACGGTCACCGCCAGTCCGACGAACAACAGCAGGCTGTTCCAGGCGCCGGAGGAGATGAAGGTCTTCGGTATCAGCGCAGCGCTGTATTCCTCCGCGAATTCCCGCCGCAGCGCCGCGCTTTCGCCCCGGCTCAGGCGCACCAGGGCAAACGTGTAGGCGACGGCCGCGCCCAGCATGACCATCCCCTCGGCACGGCTCAGCACGCCGTCCCAGGCCATTGCCACCAGCGCGAGCGACGCCGCGACCATCACCGGCACATCGAGCCTGACACTCAGCGAATGCACCGGAAGCGGCCGGATCAGCGCGCTCAGGCCAAGGATCAACAGGATGTTGATGATATTGGCGCCGGCGATGTTGCCCACCGCCAGCGGGCCTTTGCCTTCCGTAACCGCGGTGATGCCCACGGCCAGTTCCGGCATGCTGGTTCCGATCGAAACCACGGTCAGGCCGATCACGATCGGCTTGATCCCGAGCAGGGTGGCAACCCGCGCCGCGCCGCGCAGCATCAGTTCGGCTCCGACGATGATGATCACCAGGCCGACGAGGAAAATGATGCCGGGATGCAGGCCCATGTCAGCGGCCGATTGCGCGCAGGACCAGCTTGCGCAGTTCCGCGGACCAGAGCACCACGCTGGCCATCGCGGCGCAGACCAGCCATTGCTCCAGTTCGAGCGGCACCGTGCCGAACGCGACATTGAGCAACCCGACGTTGACCACCGCCACCTGAAGCAGCACTGACAGCGCCACCGCGCCCCAAAGCCAGAGATCGGCGAACAGGTGGCGCAAGGCGCTGGTACGCTCCGAGCGCGCATTGAAGCAGTTGAACAATTGGGCAAATACCAGCACCGTAAAGCCGGCGGTGCGCGCAGCGTCCAGGTCGCGATTGCCTTCGATCAGTATCGACCCCCGGCCCCTGCAGTTTCTTGGCCTCAGAACGGGACTCTCCGTTGCCGCGAGCCTGATCAACGTGGCCGCGGCCCGGATCTTGTTGCGTGCCGGCAAGGCGCATCGCTCGCCGGCCACGGAGGCCGACGGGCGTGATCTGATGACCGACGTCTGGACAACGGCAGGCGTGATCGTGGGCGTGGGCCTCGCCGGATTGACCGGATGGAGCTGGCTGGATCTCGCGGTGGCGATCCTCGTGGCACTCAATATCCTGCGCGAGGGCTGGCGCCTGGTGTCGCGCTCCTTCCGCGGGCTGATGGACGAATAGGACATCGAGCGCGTGCAACGACTGCTCGGGCCGATGGAATCGAGGGGCCGACGCTTCGTCAACCTGCGCACTCGTCGCTCGTGCACCACGTGGTTTGCGTTCGTCGAATTGCAGGTTCCGGCCGACTGGAGCGTCGCGCGCGCGCATGAGCTCGCCGGGGCGGCCGAACGTGCCGTTATCGGGAAAGGCGTGACGCTCACGTTCCCGGCGGAGAACACACGGACCGGATGCGCATAATCAAACGTGTCCGAGCCAATCCGGGTTCGCTTATGGGCCATACCGGATCGGGCCCATGCTTCATAGATGGGCGATGAGGCATTACATGCTCTCGTCAATGGGCTGAGACTCGATTTCGCTCTGGATCTGCAGGTTCCGCCGCCCGGCTTCCCGCCCAATAAAGCCAGACCAGCCCGATCACGGCTGATAGCGCCGATCCCAGCAGGATCCCGAGTTTCGCCTGTTCGACGACTTCCGGATCCGCGAACGCGAGCTGGGAAATAAACAGCGACATGGTGAAGCCGATGCCGGCGAGCCAGGCGGCGCCCATCAGGTGCTTCCACTGCACCCCTGAGGGCAAGCGTGCCCACCCCAGGCGAACCGCAATCCAGCTAAACAGGCTTACGCCAATGAACTTGCCGGCCACTAGCCCGGCGAATATGCCCACCGTGACCTTGCTCCCAAGCGCTTGCGCCCAATCGATGGCGCCAAGATCGATGCCTGCGTTCGCCAGGGCGAAGACCGGAATGATCACAAACGTTACCCAGGGCGTCAGCGCATGCTCGACACGCTGCAGCGGGCTTTGGACCGCAGTGGCGGAGTGCTCCACCGCTTCCGCGATGGACGCCATCCGGTCGTTGCTCAGGGGATCGTCGGATGTCTGCGCGTTGCTGCGATCTGCCTTGAATGCAGCCTGGAGCTCATTCATGCATTGTCCGAACTCGGCGGGTGAATGCGCGGGCCGTGCGGGGATGGTGATCGCCAGGAGGATGCCTGCCAGCGTGGCATGGACGCCCGAAGCGTGTATTGCAAGCCACAGCAGCACGCCAACAATTGCATAGGGCAAAGGCTTGCGGATTCCCCCTCGATTGAACAGTAACAGCACAAGCAGGAGCATGGCCGCGGCCCCCAGCGCCTGCAGATTGAGATCAGCCGTATAGAAGATCGCAATGACGAGCACCGCACCCAGGTCATCTGCGATCGCAAGAGCGATGAGGAAAATGATCAGGTTCTTCGGTATTCGCCACGCCAGCAACACCAGGATGCCAACGGCAAACGCGATGTCGGTTGCCATCGGGATGCCCCATCCCGATGCGGTTGGCGTGCCGGCGTTGAAGGCCGCATAGATGCACGCCGGGACAATCATTCCGCCGAACGCCGCGATCACCGGCAACGCGGCATCCTTGATCGAGGATAACTCGCCCACGAGGATCTCACGCTTCAGTTCCAGGCCCACGAGCAGGAAGAAAAGTGCCATGAGTCCGTCGTTGACCCAGTGCTGCCAGGAAAGCTCGAGGCGCAGGCCTTCCCCAGCAGAAAAGGTCAGGCTGCGTTCCCAGAACTGATTGATGGTGTCCGCGCCAAGCGTCGTGGCCAGAGCCAGCGCGATCACCGTGGTGGTCATCAGTACGATGCCGCCCGCGGTGGTCCGGCGCAGGAACTGCTCGAATGGAGAAAGGATGCGGCCGAAAAGGGTAGAATCTGGATGACATGGCACACGAGGCGCAATTCGAGTTCATGGAGAGGGTGCGAGGCATCTTCCCGCAGCACTTCAAGGCGAGTCGCGTCCTGGAGGTTGGCAGCCTCGACATCAACGGCTCGGTGCGTCGCTACTTCCAGGGTTGCGAGTACGTAGGGATTGATGTGGCGCCAGGCCCCGGCGTCGATGTGGTGTGCGGTGGGCAGGTGTACGACGCGCCGGCCGGCAGCTTCGACACGGTGATCTCATGCGAGGCGATGGAGCACAATCCGCACTGGGTCGAGACCATGAACAACATGGTGAGACTCTGCCGGCCGGACGGCCTGATTTTCATGACCTGCGCGACCACCGGCCGACCGGAGCACGGCACCAGTCGTTCGCAGCCGTCAGACTCGCCGCTAACGGTCGGAATAGGCTGGGAATACTATCGAAACCTGACCGCACAGGACTTCCTCAACGCCGGGGTGACGAAGGGCCTCGGCTTCTGCGCGTTCTTCACCAACTGGCAAGCCCACGACCTGTACATGATTGCCTCGAAGGCCGGCGTCAGCGAGCGAGAACTCCTGGCGTTGGAGAGAATCCGAGGCGCGTACCAGCGCAGCAACTTCAGGACGTTCCGGGGCGTTCGCAACTTCCTCCGTGCCCAGCTCGCCTAGGGCCTCCAACCGGGCGCAGGCGTCACAGCCCGGGCGCATGCAGAAACTAAAGGGGCAGTTCTTTACTTTATAGGACTGATCTCGCCGAGCCGCTCTATGGTAGCGAGAGAAGAATTGGGGCAGCCGTCGTAACCTTGATCGGCGGCGCCGCTAAACGTTGGCCGCTGCCTGAACGAACTTGCGCCTACCGAGGTGGAATGACAACCGATTTTGCCCGGCGCAAGTGCGTTGACGAACGAGGGGCTTCGAATCTACCCCCGTCGCGCCAAATAAAAATGGGCCCACAGCACAAAAAAAGGACAGACCACCTCTTCTCCAGAATTTCAATCGCAAGTGCCGGTCCACTGGACGCAGGAAACGTGGTCTGTCCCCCTATTGCCTCCTATTGCCTCCCTATTGCCTCAAGAGGGGCGTGGTTTCCGACTCGCTGGTCACATATTTTATCCCTGTGCTTGTTGATCGGCGGCGTTGCCGACTTCGTCGCCACCGAGGCCGAAGCCAAGCCTTCGCGAAGGCGGAGGTACGATGCTACAAGCTGTACCGCCCAACCGGAATCATGCCCGGCGAGCGGCTGACCATGATCGTCATGCGGCACGCCAGTGGGTAGGACACCAACGGAATCGCCGCCAGAACGAACTGGCATCAATTCAATTCTGTGTGCCACCGTACAGACGCATATACACACGATGCGGATCATAGAACCTTCAATGGCGCGCGGATAGATAAACGCCTGCACTTAACAAACCACCAACGGAAAGCCAACATATGCCTACAGACACCGTCGCCGAACAGCACCTGTGGCCCCTCATCAAGGGCATCAAGTTCGCCATGTTCACTACCCACCACGGCAACGGCCAGCTTCATTCGCGGCCGATGACGACACAGAACAAGACGATGCTCGACGACAAGCTGTGGTTCTTCATGTCAGTCAAGGGCGGTGCAGCGCAAGAGCTTGCACAGCTACCGCAGGTGAACATCAGCTATGCCGACCCTGGCAAGGACATTTTCGTTTCAGTGTCGGGTTCAGCTCAGGTGGTTGACGACAAAACCCAGCGCCAGGCACTGTGGACGAAGTTCGCCCAGGCATGGTTTCCTGGCGGTGTGGACGATCCGGACCTGGCCTTGGTGCGCGTGGCGGTGAGCCACGCGCATTACTGGAACGTGAACGAGAACAAACTGACCCAGTTGTTTGTGATGGCCAAGGCTGTGTTCAGCGGCGAAAAGCCTGCGCTGGGCGAGTCGGGTGAGGTGTCGCTGGGCAGCGGTTCCAAAACGGAGTGACTTTTGCTGCATACCGTTCCGTATACGCTGCGTGGCGCTCGGTGTTCTATCGAACAGACCGGACGTAGCCTGCCGCGCAGGTTTCAACTTTCAGACACCCCAGACCTGCCGGCTGCGCGCATCTGCCCCGCGGCCAGTGGGATCGATCCCACTAGGACTGCATCCCATGCTTTTCGACAAATTCTCCGCACGCTCGCTGCAACTCGCCAATCGCATGGTGATGGCGCCGATGACACGCAGCCGGGCGACGCCGGCGCACACGCCGGATGCGCTGATGGCCACGTACTATGGCCAGCGAGCGACCGCGGGGCTGATCATCACCGAGGGCACGTCACCCAGCCCCAATGGTCTGGGCTACCCGCGTATCCCCGGGCTGTATGACAGAGCCCAAGTGGAGGCCTGGAAAACCGTGACGGCCGCGGTCCACGCACCCGGCGGCAAGATCCTGGTGCAGCTGATGCATTGCGGCCGGGTGGCGCATGTGGCCAACCTGCCAGCGGGCGCAGAGGTGCTGGGGCCGGGCACGTTGGTGTGCCCGGGCGAGATGTACACCGATACGCTCGGCATGCAGCCGCACAGCGCGCCGCGCGCGATGACCGAGGCCGACATCGC
>CAYODB010000165.1:8303-8561 GCA_964402495.1 uncultured Bordetella sp. | reverse complement strand
CTGCGTGCCATGGCATCGCGGTGCTGCGCGAGGAAGGCAAGGCTCTCGGCCGGGACGTTCTCGAACTCGGTGGTCGCCGCCGCGCACCGCGATGCCATGGCACGCAGGGCCTCGCGGTCGAGATAATCGGCTTGCAGGTGTCTGTCGGCGACGCTGCCTGCCGGGCTGTGGTCGCCCGGGTCCAGCACCATGACCCTGTAGCCCATGCTCTGCGCCGCCATGGTGAACATGCGGCCGAGCTGGCCGCCGCCGAGCAGG
>CAYODB010000165.1:0-8293 GCA_964402495.1 uncultured Bordetella sp. | reverse complement strand
GCCGAGCCAGGAACCGGGTGCGATCATTTCTTCCGCGCGGGCATCTTGGCGGCTGGCTTCGCCGGAGCGGGCAGTTTCATCGCCCTGACCTTCGCCGTTTGCCGCCGACGGAAGGCCGCCAGTCTCGATGCCAGCGCCTGGTCGCCGTGGGAGAGCAGGGCAACGGCGAACAAGGCGGCGTTCGCCGCGCCAGCCTCGCCGATGGCGAACGTGGCAACCGGGATGCCGCGCGGCATCTGCACGATGGAAAGCAGCGAGTCGAGTCCTTTCAGCGCGCGTGAAGTCACCGGCACGCCGAGCACTGGAACCAGCGTCTTGGACGCGATCATGCCGGGCAGGTGCGCGGAACCCCCGGCACCGGCGATGATGCATCGCAATCCTCTTGCCCCCGCTTGCTCGGCGTAATCGAACATCGCATCCGGCGTGCGGTGAGCCGACACCACCCGCGCCTCATAGGCCACGGAAAAGGCATCCAAGGTTTGCGCGGCATGCTGCATCACTGCCCAGTCGCTGTCGCTACCCATGACGATGCCGACCAGCGGCGCGGGCGATTTGTTGCGTTTCGATTCGGGGCGCGTGGCCAAGGTCTGGTTCCCTTATTCCTTGTCGTATCCAGGTTGACTGGTGCTGCTCTGACGTCTTTCGTCCTTGGCGTAGGGAAAGTGCACATGGCCGTAACGAATCACCAGCACCGCCAGCGCGATCAACAGCACCGATCCCGAGACGGCGAGCATGCGCAAGATCTCCAGATCCTTGTCGAGGCCCAACTGAGCGTAGCGGGCGGTTCTGGTCTTGGTGGACATCTCTGGTTTTTCCGGTCGGAGACGGGCCGTGTCAGTTGACGACCGCCCTGATCTCCCGCTTTGCATACTTCTCCGCCGCATATCTCTCGGCCATGGTATCGCGCGGCGGCGGCCTGAGCTTCGGGGCCTGCCCGGCAGTGCCGAAGGCTTCCATCCGCGCCTTGCAGATGCCCCTGGCCGCCAGCATCGCATCCTTCAGGTACTTCTGCGGGTCGAACTCGGCCTTGTCCTGGTTCAACGCCCGGCGGATCGCCCCGTGGTCCTGGTGCATGACTACCGGGAAATGGGGGTAGCTCTCGACGGCGGCCAGGGTCAGGTGGCGCAGAAACAGCTCCCACGCGTATTTCCGCGCCCCGGCGGAGGCCTGCATGATCGCCGGCGACCCGGTCTCGTCGGCCGCCTGCATAATCGCCTGAACCTGTTCCAGGTTGTTAACGTTAAAGGCGGGCACGCCGTAGCCGTTTTCTGCGGCGTGATCGAGCAGTTGTCGCATCGATACGAGGGCCATGATTTTTCCCGTGAACCTGTTAGTTGAATCCGGTTATCGACATTGCAGCCTCTTCCACGAATGCGCTTGCGTGCCCCCCGGCCAGCTCCGGGGTCGCATCCCCGGAGGGGCCCCTGCTCCGCCCTCCGCAGGCCACGCCGTAATCATTTTCTGCGGCGTGATCGAGCAGTTGTCGCATCGATACGAGGGCCATGATTTTTCCCGTGAACCTGTTAGTTGAATCCGGTTATCGACATTGCAGCCTCTTCCACGAATGCGCTTGCGTGCCCTCCGGCCAGCTCCGGGGTCGCATCCCCGGAGGGGCCCCTGCTACGGCCTCTACGGCTTTCTATTCTCGCCGACCTTGACGATTTTCATGGTGTTGGTGCCGCCCGGCGCGCCGATCGGTTCCCCGAAGGCGACCACGATGAGGTCGCCATGCTGAACCAGGCCGGCGGCAACGAGCTGGTCCTCGGCTTCCTGCAGCAGATGGTCGCGATCATGGCCAATGTATTTGATCATCAGCGGATACACGTCGCGGAACAGACTCAGGCGGTAGCGCGTGCTGACTTCCGGCGTGAGCGCATAGATCGGCACGCCACAATTCATGCGTGAAATCCACAACGCCGTGGATCCCGACTGCGTCAGCGTCGCAATTGCCTTGACCTTGAGGTGGTAAGCCGTGAACAACGCAGCCATCGCGATCGACTGGTCGACGCGGGTGAACACCCGGTTCAGGAATTCCCGATCCAGGGTCACATCCGCCGATTTCTCCGCCTCGAGGCAGATGCGCGCCATCGACTCCACGGTTTCCACCGGAAATTTCCCGCTTGCCGTTTCTGCGGAAAGCATCACCGCGTCGGTGCCGTCGAGCACGGCATTCGCCACGTCCGACACTTCGGCTCGTGTCGGCACCGGACTGAGGATCATGGATTCCATCATCTGCGTGGCGGTGATGGTTAGTTTGTTCTTCTCCCGGGCCGCCCGGATCATGCGCTTCTGCAGTGCGGGGACCGCGGCGTCGCCAACTTCGACAGCCAGGTCGCCGCGCGCCACCATGATGCCGTCGGTGGCGTTCAATATTTCTTCCATCGCGACGATGGCCTCGGCGCGTTCCATCTTGGCGATCAGCATCGAGCGCCCGCCCGCGGCGCGCATCAGTTCCTTCGCCATGTACATGTCGGCGCCGCTCTTCGGGAAGGATATGGCGAGGAAATCCGCCCTCATTGCCACCGAGGTCTTGATGTCCTCCATGTCCTTTGCGGTAAGCGACGGCGCCGTGAGCCCTCCGCCCTGGCGGTTGATGCCCTTGTTGTTGGACAGGTCGCCACCGACCCGCACCGTGGTGGTGATCTTGCTGCCGTGCACGCGCTGTACGTCGAGCACCAGCCTGCCGTCGTCGAGCAGCAACACCGCGCCGGGCGCCACATCCCGAGGCAGCTCCTTGTAGTCGAGTCCCACCGTCTCCTGGTTGCCGAGCGTGCAGTCCGCATCGAGCACGAACACGTCGCCCTTGTTCAGCGTGATGCGGCCTTTCTCGAACTTGCCGATGCGGATCTTCGGTCCCTGCAGGTCGCACATGATGCCAACCGTACGCTCCAGCGCGCGGGAAACTTCGCGTACGAGTTCGGCCCGCGCCAGATGTTCTTCCTTGGTGCCATGGGAGAAATTCATGCGCACGACATCCACTCCCGCGGCGATCATGCGGGTCAGGACTTCGCGGTCATTGGAAGCGGGTCCCAGAGTGGCTACGATTTTCGTGCTTCGCTGAATGGTCATGAGGTTTGGCGTTATCCCTTTGAACGGGTTTCCAGTATTTCCACCGCGGGCAGTTTCTTGCCTTCGAGGAATTCCAGAAAGGCACCGCCGCCGGTCGATATGTAGCCGATTTTGTCTTCGATGCCGTATTTCGCGATCGCGGCCACGGTATCGCCGCCGCCGGCTATGGAAAATCCTGGCGATGCCGCGATCGCATTGGCGAGCGTCTTTGTTCCTTCGGCAAAACGATCGAACTCGAACACGCCGACAGGACCGTTCCAGACTATCGTGCCAGCGCGGCCGATGATGTCGGCCAGCTCCTTTGCGGTCCTCGGACCGATGTCCAGGATCAGATCATCCGCAGCAACGTCCTTCGCGTCCTTGATCGTGGCTTGCGCATCGGCGGCGAAGGTCTTGGCGCAAACCACGTCCACGGGAATCGGCACGGCACCGCCCTTGGCCTTCATCGCTTCGGCAATCTTCTTCGCTTCTCCGGCAAGGTCGGCCTCGACCAGGGACTTTCCGATCGGCAATCCGGCTGCGAGCATGAATGTATTGGCAATGCCACCCCCCACGATCAACTGGTCCACTTTTTTCGCCAGTTCGCCGAGGATCGTCAGCTTGGTGGAAACCTTGGAGCCGGCAACGATCGCCACCAGCGGACGTTTGGGATTGCTCAAGGCCTTGCCCAGCGCATCCAATTCTGCCGACAGCAGCGGTCCAGCGCAGGCCACTGGTGCGTATTTCGCAATGCCATGCGTCGTGGCTTCGGCGCGGTGCGCAGTGCCGAAAGCATCGTTGACATAAACATCGCACAAGGCGGCCATCTTTCTCGCCAGCGCGTCGTCGTTCTTCTTCTCGCCCTTGTTCACGCGGCAGTTTTCCAGCACAACCACCTGCCCGCCTTTCACGTCGACGCCGTTCACCCAATCCGCCTTCACGGCAACACTCATGCCGAGCAATCCGGCCAGGCGTTGCGCCACCGGCGCCAGCGAGTCTTGCGGCTTGAACTCGCCTTCGGTCGGCCGGCCGAGGTGCGAAGTAACCATCACCGCGGCGCCGGCATTGAGCGCGAGGCGAATGGCGGGGACCGACGCGCGGATTCGCGTGTCGTCGGTGATCCGGCCGGAATCATCCTGCGGCACGTTGAGATCGGCGCGAATGAAAACCCGCTTGCCGCGCAAATCGAGGTCGGTCATGCGAAGAACGGTCATGGTTTGCAGTTCCGGATTCCGGTCCGCCGGGAATACAAAGGGCACAGAGCGGGCCGCCATGTTGTCGCGGCCCTGGTCCTGTGCCCTCGGCGGCGACTTGCTATTTTGCGCTAATCAATGCGACCGTGGTATCGAGCATGCGGTTCGAGAAGCCCCATTCGTTGTCATACCAGGAACACACCTTGACCAGCGTTCCTTCCGAAACCTTGGTAAGTGTGGAATCAAACACCGAAGAGGCCGGGTTGTGGTTGAAATCGATCGACACCAGCGGATCGACGTTGTACTCGAGGACGCCCTTGAGCGCGCCTTCGGCCGCCTGCTTCATGACGCTGTTCACTTCCTCCACGCTGGTGGTACGTCTGGCGACAAAGGCCAGGTCGACCAACGAAACGTTGATGGTCGGCACACGGATGGAAAAACCATCGAGCTTGCCGTTCAGTTCCGGCAGCACGAGTCCCACCGCCGCGGCTGCTCCGGTCTTGGTCGGGATCATGGACATGGTCGCCGAGCGTGCCCGACGCAGGTCGGAGTGATAAACGTCGGTCAGCACCTGGTCGTTGGTATAGGCGTGAATGGTGGTCATCAGGCCGTTGACCACGCCGATGTTGTCGTTCAACGCCTTGACCATCGGCGCCAGGCAATTGGTGGTGCAACTAGCGTTGGAGATGACTGTGTGCGCCGCCTTGAGCGTATCGTGGTTGACGCCGTAAACCACGGTGGCGTCGACGTCCTTGTCGCCGGGGGCGGAGATGATCACCTTCTTCGCGCCGGCGGTGAGATGCGCGCCAGCCTTGGCCTTGCTCGTGAACAGGCCGGTGCACTCGAGCACGACGTCCACGCCAAGTTCCTTCCACGGCAGTTCCGCCGGATTACGCTGCGCACAAACCTTGATCTTGTCGCCGTTGACGACCATGAACTCGCCGTCGACCGCAACGTTACCCGGGAATTTGCCGTGCGCGGTGTCGTAACGGGTCAGATGCGCATTGATCTTTGCGTCGCCGAGATCGTTGATGGCGACGATCTGGATGTCGTGCTTCTTGCCGCCCTCGTAGTGCGCTCGCAGGATATTGCGGCCGATGCGCCCGTAGCCGTTGATCGCAACACGAATGGTCATGGACAAAGCTCCTTGGAAAAATGGGATTTTACTGCAGACCGTCTCCGGTCCCAACTGAGGATACGTCACGCCCGACCCTGCCCGGTTCGGCAGTCGGCATTCCCGCAAGCACGACGGATTCCACTAGCTCTTGGTGGTTCCCCGCCGGTTGTAGTGGATCTTCAGCGCCATGATCGCAAGGGCCAAGGCCAGCGTGATGATGTTGGCGATAATCACGGGCAGCGACCGGATCATGATTCCGTAGACCAGCCAGAGGGCAACGCCCGCGCTGAAAATGACGAACATGCGGGCGGAGACGTCCTTGCCCGACTTGGAGGCGTAGATCTTGAGCAATTGTGGCACGAACGCGATGGTCGTCAGCACGCCAGCCAGTAGTCCGATCAGATCCGCCATGCCGCCGCCTGCTCAGTCGAACAGCGTCGCCAGCCCCCGTAGCGCGGGGGTTTCGGCGAGGATCACGTAAGTCGGCACGGCGGCCACATAGGCAGAGAACCGGCCCTTGGCTTCGAAGCGCGGGCGAAATGGCGAGCGGGCGAAATAGTCCCCCAGCCGGGGGACGATGCCGCCGCCGATATAGCAGCCGGCCCGGGCCCCGAGCGTCACCACCAGATTCGCCGCCGCCGTGCCGAGGATGGCGCAAAACATGTCCAGCGCCTCGCGACAGTACGGATCGCCCGCTGCAAGGGCCGCACGGGTGATCTGCTGAGGATCGAGTCGATCCGCCTGCCTGCCGTCCAGTCCGCACAAAGCCTGGTAGAGGTTTTCCAGCCCCATGCCGCTGACGACCCGCTCGGTGGATACGTGGTCGTAGCGCTGCCACAGCCATTGCAGGACACCTGTCTCGCGTTCATTCATCGGACTGAACGCCGTATGGCCGCCTTCACCCTGCAAGGGAATCCAGAGATCGCCTGAAGGCACCAGGCCGGAAACGCCCAGACCGGTTCCCGGGCCGATCACCGCCATCGGCGCGCCGGCCACGGCTGCCCCGCCGCCGATCTGGCGAAGTTCCCGCGGGGCCAGCGTCGGCACCGACAGGGCCAGCGCCGTGAAGTCGTTGGTTACATGCAGGCGCTCCAGGCCAAACGCCCGCCGTGTCTGCTCGATGGAAAATCCCCAGGGGCCGTTGGTGAGCTGCACGAAATCGCCGGTGATGCCGGTGGCCACGTCGAGCGCCGCCTGGCTGATCGGCGGATTGCCGTGGCCGGCAAGGTAGGCGCGAATGGCATGTTCGAGGCTGGCAAACTGGGCGCATCTCACGGTCTCATCATCGCGCGGCTGCAGCGAACCTTCGTCCACCAGCGCGAAACGCGCGTTGGTCCCGCCGATATCGCCTACCAGACTTACCGCACCGCCCATGGAACCTTCCTCCGCGGTTGATTCGCGGTTTCAGAGCACGCTTTTGGCCGCGGCGACTACGCCTTCCACCGTGATGCCGAAGAACTTGAACAAATCGCCACCCGGCGCCGATTCACCAAAGCGGTCGATGCCGACCACGGCGCCTTCGAGCCCGACGTACTTGCGCCAGAAATCGGTGACCCCGGCTTCCACGGCCACCCGCTTGATGCCTCTGGGGAGCACGGATTCCCGGTAAGCGGCATCCTGGCGGTCGAACAGCCCGGTGCACGGCATCGACACCACACGCGCAGGAGTGCCCTGTTCATCGAGGATTTTCTTGGCGCCCATTGCAAGCGAAACTTCCGAACCGGTGGCGATGATCACCACTTTCGGCTTGTCTGCATCGGCGAGCACGTAACCGCCGCGACGAATCAGCGCGATCTGTTCCGAGCTACGGGGCTGGTGCGGAAGGTTCTGGCGCGAGAACAACAGGCTCGCCGGCCCGTCCCGGCGCTCAATCGCGGCCACCCAGCTCAGTGCCGATTCGACGGCGTCGCAAGGCCGCCAGACATCCATGTGGGGGATCAGGCGCAGCGTGGAGGCATGCTCGACCGACTGATGCGCCGGGCCGTCTTCGCCGAGGCCGATGGAATCGTGCGTGAACACGAACAGGCCGCGGATTTTCATCAGCGCCGCCATGCGCAGCGCATTACGCGAATAGTCTGAGAACGTCAGGAAGGTGCCGCCGTAGGGAATGATCCCGCCGTGCAGGGTCATGCCGTTCATGATTGCCGACATGCCGAACTCGCGCACGCCGTAGTAAATGTAATTGCCGCCGGATTTGGCCACGCCTTTCGAGCCGGACCACAAGGTCAGATTGGAGCCGGCAAGATCGGCTGAACCACCGACCAATTCCGGCAGCAAGGGCGAGAGGCCTTCGATGGCATTCTGGGAAGCCTTGCGACTGGCGATGGTCTCCGCTTTTTCATTAACCCTGGCGACCAAGGCGTCGGCCTGCGCACGCCAGTTCGCGGGAAGGTCGCCTTTCATGCGGCGGCTGAATTCGGCTGCTTCCCGGGGGAACGCCCTGGCGTAAGCCACGAACTTCGCATTCCAACCGGTTTCCAGCGCCGCGCCCGTACCGCGCGCGTCCCAGCCGACATAGACGTCTTCCGGGATTTCGAACGGCGGATATTTCCAGCCGATGTTCTCGCGCGTCGCAGCGACTTCCTTGTCGCCAAGCGCCGCGCCGTGGCTTTCGTGGCTGCCGGCCTTGTTCGGAGAGCCCTTGCCGATCACGGTCTTGCAGCAGATCAGCGTCGGCCTGTCGGTGACGCTGCGGGCTTCCTTGATGGCTTTGTCGACGGCCGCGAATTCGTGCCCGTCGACGTCACGCACCACATGCCACTGATAGGCCTCGAAGCGTTTCGGTGTGTCATCGGAAAACCATCCGGTGACACGGCCGTCGATGGAAATGCCGTTGTCGTCGTAGAACGCGATGAGTTTGCCGAGGCCGAGGGTACCTGCCAGCGAACAGCTTTCATGTGAAATGCCTTCCATCAGGCAGCCGTCGCCGAGGAAG
>CAYODB010000164.1:0-8644 GCA_964402495.1 uncultured Bordetella sp. | reverse complement strand
GAAATCGGGATGCAGTGCGATGGCGCGGCGGAAGCTCGCCTCTGCTTGCGGGTGCTGTCCGAGCGCCTGCAGCGCCACGCCCAGGGTGTTGAGCGTTTGCGGGTCATCGGGCACGCCCTTCAAGGCTTTCTCCAGGGCCGGCACGGCCTCCCCGAAGCGGCTTTGGAGGGCCAGCACGATCCCCAGGGCCCGCCAGCCCAGGGCGTAGTCGGGCCATACCAGGACCATCTGTTGCGCGACAGACTCCAGCTCGGCGTGCCGATCCGGTGAGGCATACAGCGCAGACAGATCGATCTCGCGCAGCCGTGCTTGTGCCGCCTCCAGCCGGCCCATCTTTTGCAGCAGCACGCTCGCATTGAACTGGGCGCCGGCGTAGTGTTCGCGCTGCCCGATCGCGGTATCCAGCGCCGCCAGCGCGTCCGGGTCGCGCCCCCGGGCTTCGAGCGCCTGCGCCAGGCCCACCCAGGCTTCGGGGAACTCGAAGCGCAATCGCACCGCTTCGCGAAATTGCGCTTCCGCCTGCGCCGGCTCGCCGGCCTCAAGACAGGCCAGCGCGAGGTTGTAGCGCGCCGCGGCATGACCCGGGTCCAGCTCGATCGCCTGACGGTGCGAGGCGAGCGCGGAGGCGAGCTCCCCCAGGGCGTGCAGCGCGATTCCCAGGTTCATGTGCGCCGGCGCGTACCGGGGATCGGCCTGGATCGCACTGCGGTAGCACTGCAGGGCCTCCTGCGTGCGACCCGAGGCTTCGGCGGCGATGCCTTGATTGACGAGAGCTTGCGCGCGGCGCAACTCGACCTCAGGCGCAAACGGGCCCGCGGAATCGAGTTCGAAGAGCTTGCGGATCGACGGCATGAGTAAGTCCAGGCAATTGCTGATCAACTGTCCGCGCGGAACGAAGGGAGAACGCGATTTCCTCCAGTCGAGCGCGTTCCGTCGATCGCGTGGTCACGTTGGCAATTTGCCCGAATATGACTTATAACGGGACCGACCAGCGAAAAGCTGCACTGCAATTGCGACAGCGTGATGAAGAAAATTGCAATCCTACAGTCCAATTACATCCCTTGGAAAGGCTACTTTGACCTGATCGCCGCAGTCGACGAATTCATTCTGTATGACGACATGCAATTCACCAAAAACGATTGGAGAAACCGCAACAAGGTAAAGACCTCGAAGGGCCTGGAATGGATTACGGTCCCCGTGGGACAGAATATCCGGCGCCGGATTCGCGATGTGGTGCTTCCAGACGAACCTTGGCAGGAGAGGCATTGGAAGACTCTCGAGACAAATTACCGCCGTGCCCCCCACTTTGCGCAAGTGGCCGCATTGATCGAGCCGATATATCGGCAAAGACGGTACTCGCGGTTGTCGGCCCTCAACCGGGAGTTGATCGAAGCCGTGTGCGCCTACCTGCACATCACCACTAGGATACGCAACTCCTGGGACTATCAATTGATCGACGGAAAGACCGAACGCTTGGCGGACCTGTGTGCACAGGCCGGAGGGACGGAGTACGTGTCAGGCCCGGCCGCCAGGGACTACATCGATGAGAGGGCTTTTGCAGGATGCGACATCAGGCTTACGTGGTTCGACTACGACAATTACCCCGAATACACGCAGTTGTGGGGTAAATTCGAGCATCGGGTGACGATTCTCGACCTGCTTTTCAATTGTGGCCGCGACGCAGTGCGTTACATGAAGTCCTTCGCGTGACCAACGGCGGGAAGCGCTCCTGATTTTTGCATTTCCTATCCCAGTTCCAGCTTGCGTTCCAGTATTCGCAGCGGATTGCCAATGGCGGACGCTTCGTTCGGGATATCCCGCGTAACCACGCTGCCGATTCCCAAACGCGCACCGCGTCCGATGTGTCTGCGCTGTGACACCAGCGTACCTGCGCCGAGGAAGGTTTCCGCGCCGATCGTGACATGCCCTGCCAGCACGACTCCGGGCGAAAGATATGCTGCATCTCCCACGGTACAGTTATGGGAGATTACGACAGAGTTGTTTAGCAGGACGCCATTGCCCAGCTCCACTTCCTGATCGAGATTGCACATCGGAAAGACGATGCAGCCCTCGCCGATACGGCATGTGGGATGCACGTGGCAGCTGGGATGCACGAACGACGGTGCTCGCCGGCCCGCTTCGCGGAGTTCCAGCAAGATCTCCGCTTTGCGCTGCAAGCGGAGGTAGCCGAGACCGACGTAAAACTCAAGGTTCGCGAAACGCGCATCGAGATAGCTGTCGAACGGGAAGATATTCTCACTTCCCTGGGCATTCACCAGGTCATCGAAGAACAAAAAATCCTGTGTCGCATGCAATTCGGAAAGCAGACCCACAATCTGCCGGCCGAGCATGCCGAAGCCAATGATTCCAATGGTCATGATTGTCGATCGGGTAGGCTCACTTGGTCGCCACGAATCCCAAGTATTTGAACAGGTTGCGAGAGGCGGGCAGCGCACTCTGGAGCGATTCGTTCACAATTTCTGCGTGACGAAAGCGCTCTTCGCGCGGAGCGCCTTCGCGATTGATCATGAATCCTTCGCCAAGGAACCAGTGGTAATAAAACTCGACCTGCGAGAAGCCTGCCTCGCGCAACAGCCGCTGAAGCTCCTCTTGCTTGAATCCACCCGCGATATCCTTGCCGAACTCGGCATGGTTGAAAGTGTCGCGCGAAACGCCGAACCTTTCCTCAATTTCTTCGTCCTTGAATGTCACCGCTTCGATTTCGCGTTGTACCAGCGGGTGATAAGCGCCGCCGCGTTCGAGCCGGTTAATGACCTCCCAGAAGTAATAGTTGGGTTCCAGATCCGCGTAGAACTTGCCGCCTGGTCCGAGTGCGCGCGCGGCGGTGCCGAGCGTTGGCGCCAGATCGCACAGGTGGTGCAGGAAGGAGTAAGCCGTCACGAGTTGGAATGCACCCGGCTCGACCGGGTACGTGCCGGTGTCGTGTTGCACAAGGTCCATTCTGGCAGTCCCGGACCGATCCACCCGGTCCAGCATCGCGGATGTCACGTCCACGCCGGTGATATGTGAGACAAGCTTTTTCAGGATCTGAACCATAAATCCAGTGCCACAGCCCAGATCGAGAGCGGACTGAGCTTTTGTCGCCGCTACAAGGCTCGCAATCCGTCTTTCGACTTTAGCTACATTTTCAGGACGGAAGTGCGGCTCGCATGCTTCGTATTGCGCCGCGAGCTTCGAGTGAACGGCGATATTGGCGTCGATTACTTTTCGGACGAGATCTGGAGAGGCGGCCATTGGACTATTCCGTTTTTTGTTTGTACTTCCGCTGTTCCAGCGGAGCATAGTATTCATCGTACGACGCGGGCACCTGTGCATCGAAGCCCAGCTTCTGCCTTGCGGCAGGGGAAAGCTCGTCCAGATTGGACTGACTAAGGGCACGCGGAATGTCAATGCGCTGCTTCATCCAGGGCCGCACCATATTGATGGTGATTGCATGCCGCCATCGAGCGGATCGGTTCACGCCGCCGGCGTGCCATGTGCGGGCGTTGAAAAACCATGCCGAGCCCGCGGGCGCGAACACGCGTCGGGCGTGTTCGTAAAAATAACTTTCCTCCGGGGCATCCTCGCGGAGGTGCGAGTTGGGCAGGTACCACGTAGCGCCATTTTCCTCGGTAAAATCGTCGAGCAGAATGGTTGCGCCCATATTTGTCACGTAGCCGGGAACGATTCGCGGACAGTCCGTATGTATCCGTCCGGAGTAGTTGATGCCCCCGGGGGGCATCGAAGACGAAGTGTAGGAATACACGATACATCCGTCTCCGAGAACTGCGTTGAACGGTCCCATCAGACGGGGATTGTCAAACACGCTCCAAAACGCTCCGCCGTAGAGGGCGCAGAGCAGGACCATGCCGTAATCCTTGAAGTCGCGTGTCCCGTGATAGCGAACTTCGGCTTCCTGCGCCATTTCCAATTGCTGTTTTGCCGAGACGATAAAGTCCGGAGCGAGCACTCCTTCCGCAACAACTGAACCGGCAGCGGCGAAGTGCCGTGTGAATTCGCGCTGATCAGCCATTTGAAGCTCGGCCATCCATGTTGACGGTGTTGCGAATCAGGTAGAGCGGCCTGTGTTGCACTTCGCGCAAGATGCGTCCGATGTAAATGCCGGCCAGGCCGGTAACAAGCATCTGCACACCACCGAAAAGAACGATCGCTGAAATGGTGGATGTATAGCCAAGCTGCATCTCCACGAAGAACAGCTTTTGAATAATCAGTATCAGCGTTAGGAAAATCCCCAGCATGGCGACACTAAAACCGAAGAAGACCGCGAATTTCAGCGGTAGGTCGGAGAAGGAGATGATCGCATCTGCCGCCATCAGCGAGCGTCGCCAGAAGTCGTAGCTCGATTTCCCGCGCAGCCTTTCCTTGTGAACGATCTCCAGATATCCGCGCCGGAAGCCGAGCCAGCTTTCCAGGCCGGGCAGGTAACGGCTGCGTTCTGTCAGCAGGTTGTATGCGTCGAGGAACCGGCGGTTCATGACGCGCAGCGTGGCTGCGTTCAGTGGGACATCGTAACCAGTCAGCTTGTTGAGCAGGATACCGAATCCGAATGAAGTCAAGCGTTCCGACAAGCGGCCGGCTCGTTTGCGGCGCAAGCCAAAGACTATGTCGCAACCAGTGCTTTCAATATGACGCAGAAGGTGTGGAATCTGGTCGGGTGGCTCCTGCATGTCGACATTCAGCATTCCGACGAACCGTCCGGCGGCATGACGATATCCGCACGTCAGTGCAATGTGCTGTCCGAAGTTGCGGCTGAGTTCGATGACGCGGACAAACGGAAAGCGTCCAGGCAATTTTCCCAGCACCTGGGCTGAATCGTCGCCGCTTCCGTCGTCGACGAAGATCAACTCGACGCGCGACGTAATGTCATCCAGGCCCAGGTATTGCTGGAACGCTTTCAAGTATTCCTCGCAAAACTCCTCCGCCAGGTAAGCGTCGTTGTATATGGGAACAACGAAAGAGTAGTCGATCATGTTTACCCCGCCCGTCCGGGCCGCTGAGTTGGCTCCACGGTGATTTCAAGTCGAAGCCCGCAAGAATGTTTCCGCATTATTTGGAACAAAAGTCGCAACGGGAATCAGCGAAAAGCTTCGCGGCAATGTTGGCAATTTATTTGAATATGACATATAACGCTACCACTTGCCGGTCGGGAGGGGTCATCTTCCCAAGAGGAAGTTGACCGTATCGAACAGGCATTTCCATGCCGGACCAGCAAGCGCATGGCCATTCTTGAGGTATCTCCGACATGAAATTGCTGCTGGCTATGTCTCCAACAATCTTCTTGATGGTCTACGGCCAGCTCATCACGAAGTGGAAGGTCCAATCGCTTTTCGAGCCGGCAGCGGGCACATCGGGGGCCGCATCGAGATTGCTCCTTTACCTGTCGGATCCGTACATTCTGTCGGCCTATCTTGCCGCCCTCGTCGGATCCATGGCGTGGATGTTCGTCGTCGAGCGCAATGCGATTTCTATAGCATTCCCTTTGTACATCGGACTGACTGTCGTGATGGTCGCAATTGGGGGGGTCGTGCTCTTCGGCGAACCGATGACGGCTTCGCGAGTGGTGTCCATTGTGCTCATCCTGACCGGTGTCGCGATTGGGAGCCGGGCCTAGCTTTCTCGCCGAAGGTCAACAACGCGGAAAAACACAACGCGGGTACATGGTGCGCAAAAGCGACATGAATTCGCGCTCATAAGAGCCGCGAACCGCCGGAGCATACTCGGATGATTCCGTTCAACAAGCCCTACATGACCGGCAAAGAGCTGGAGTATATCGGCGAAGCCCACCTTCACAGCATGCTTGCCGGAGACGGCCGGTTCACGAAGCGCTGTCATGAGTGGATCGAGCGTCGGACCGGCTGTAGCAAGGCGCTCCTTACGCACTCATGCACCGCCGCGCTTGAGATGGCGGCCCTGCTGTTGGATATCGAACCGGGTGACGAAGTGATCATGCCGTCCTACACGTTTTCATCGACGGCCAACGCATTTGTGCTGCGCGGAGCGACCCCGGTATTCGTGGATGTGCGCGCTGACACGCTCAATCTGGATGAGCAATTGGTGGAGGGCGCCGTCACATCTCGCACGCGCGCGATCGTGCCAGTACATTACGCGGGCGTGGGATGCGAAATGGACACCCTCATGGCTATCGCAGCTCGGCACGGGCTCAAGGTCGTTGAGGATGCGGCCCAGGCGATGATGGCCACCTACAAGGGGCGGGCACTCGGAAGCATCGGGGACTTGGGGACATACAGCTTCCATGAGACCAAAAACGTAATTTCCGGTGAGGGAGGTTGCCTCCTTGTCAACGATCCCGAGTTGACCTCGAGAGCGGAAATTGTCCGCGAAAAGGGGACCGATCGCAGCCGCTTCTTTCGCGCCGAGGTCGACAAGTACACTTGGCAGGAGGTGGGCTCGTCGTTTCTCCCCGGGGAAATCACCGCGGCGTTTCTGTGGGCGCAACTCGCGGAGGCGGACAGCATCACGCAAAGGCGGCTTGCTAGTTGGCGGCGCTATCACCAGATGCTGGAACGGCTCGAGACAAGGTCACTCATTCGTCGCCCCGTCATCCCGGCCGAGTGCGGCCACAACGCGCACATGTACTACGTATTGCTCGCGCCCGGAACAGATCGTGGAAAGGTTTTGCGAGAATTCAAACGTCACGATATCTGGCCCGTCTTCCACTACGTTCCGCTGCATTCGTCGCCAGCCGGAATTCGCTACGGGAGGGCCCATGGCGTTCTTTCGGTCACCGACTCCGTCGCGCAGCGATTGATCCGCCTGCCATTTTGGGTGGGGATCGGCGAGGCCCAGCAGACAGATGTGATACGCGTGCTAACGGCCGCGATCGTCTAGGGCGGAGGTTGGGCCGACTCCAGCCATTGGCCAATGACTTGCCTCAGGCGGTAAAAGGCGTCCAAATACTGCGGATGCTTTTGGCTTGCATAGGCGATCTTTAGGGCATCTAGACTTGTTCAGCCAAACATTCCAGAAGTTCGGCTTGGCAACGAAGTAGTTGCAGAAGACCGTATTCGTCGAATCCATCACCAGCGAATCGAAATCAATCCCGGGCGCAACAAGTTGCACGCACTCCCTGAACGTCTGCATGATGTCAGCATGCTGCAAAGCACCTTGTTCGAACATATTGACCGGGTAGGTGATCTGGTCGAAAAACGGCGAAAACAAGATTACATCGGCACAGCCGGTGTGCAGCGCAACGAAGTCGAAAACGGCGGCGGAATCTAAATTCGTCTTGGAACTGAACTTGGGTGAGAAGAAGCCATAGAATGCATCGGCATTCATCGGCTTGTTCAGGATGTAGTTCCGGATCGGCCAGTATTCGCGCCAATCGGGCCTTGCGTTTAGCGTGTTGTCCAGGCCATCGAATCCGCTGACGAGCGCCTCGCGAGTAGTATCCGAGTAATAGATCTGGTAGATGTGAGTTTCAGACATTGCGGCATCGCCACGGCCTAATGGCGCCGTCCGAGAAAGCCGATCCGTTCGTCGTAGCGGCCGTCCCCGCCGCTGCGGCGCTGCCATCCGTGCTGACCTCGTTTCCGAGCGCACGACCTCTCACGCCTGCTCCAACAATTCGAGGACTGGAATCAGACGCTCACGCAGAGCGCGAAGATCTCTCTCCTCGCTGTAGACCGGAATGGTAACTGAGATGGTCATGCAGTTTCGCGGGAGAAGGAAGCCAATCGAAAGCGCCCCCAGTTCGCGCTCGTGGCGCCAAGGATGAGAAGACCGAGGAGACCGACGAGTGCGCCCGGAACGAGTCCCGGAAGAACGTAGCGAAGCTCGACGCGGTGCGGTCCCTTGGACAGGTCGACCGCAAGAAAGCCCAGGTTGGCGCTGAACACCGGTCGCTCGACGCCGTCGATGTAAACCGACCAGCCCCTGGCAAAAGGAATCGAGAAGACCAGCACACCCGGCACCTCGCTGTCGATCCGGCCAATGATGTTTCCATCCGAAAACTTCTCGATGACCAGGCCGCGGCGTTTGAGAGTGCGCGCCGGGATCGCATAGTTCTCCTCGAGCCAATTGGAGCTGGTTCTCGCAAGCTGCGAGGTATCGAATACCAATGGCGCGTCGCCGTGCAGCCTGTCCAGGATCACGGCGTTGATCATCGTGAAGTCTTTCGCCTCGGACGACAATTTCAGGAACTCCTCGCGGGGATACTGCCGCTCGTACACCACGCCGAGCGGCAGGGCAAGATCGTTTTCGAGGATGGAGAGGGGGCCGTCCTCGTGGATCTTGCGAAATCCGTGCCAGTCGAGCGGCTGATTTGCGATCACGTACTTCACGCCGGTCAGCGAATAGAGCACGAAGCGGCCTTCGAAATTCGGCAACCAGTTGGTGAAGTTCTTAATCCGGCTGCGCTGCGGAATCAGGCCCAGGTCGGAAAAGAATGCCGTAACCCCGGCGCTATGAAACCAGTAGGACTTGACGCCCATGTAGTCCTGAGCCAGCGCATCGCAAAGCGATACGGAATTGTAGGTCTTTTCGACCCTGTAGAAGCCCGGGTCGCGGGCCTTCAGGAAGGCGAGTGCCGGCAGGGTTGCATCCTTGAATCCGACGGTGCGCGGGGTGACGACGTGGCGATGGTCATGGAAGGAAGGATAGTTGA
>CAYODB010000163.1:0-8702 GCA_964402495.1 uncultured Bordetella sp. | reverse complement strand
TCGATAAAGTGCGCGAAGTCCGGGCGGCGGTTTCCGCCCAGTTCCGGCACGTCGATCTGCTGCAGGACCTCGAAACAAGGCATGCGGAGCGTTTCAACTGGTGCGTTCCTGGCGACGGGATGGCAGCGCACATGGCGGGTTGCGATGTCGCAGTCGGAGCTCCCGGCCAGGCGACGTGGGAGCGCGCCTGCCTCGGACTGCCCGCCGCATACGTTGCGATATCCGATACGCAGGTGCCGCTGCTGCAGCATCTGAACGCCGTCGGGTTCTGCGCCTTTCTGGGCGTGGATCGGCAGATCGAAGATGGCGAGTTTCGCTCTTCGGTCGGACGCTTTCTCGACGATGCGTCACAACTGGTCAGGCTCCGGGGAACATCCATGGAAGCCGTCGACGGTCTGGGTGCCGCCAGAGCGGTCGAAGCGGCCCTCTCCGGATGAGGTCATGACAGCGACCAAACTCGAGACAGGAGATGTAGTGCTGATTCCGTACAGTGCACGCCACGATGCAAGAACCGTAGAGTGGCTCAATTCGGTGGAATTGCGAGAGACATTCGGCATGACCCAAACAGTGTCGCTGGAATCCCATAGAGCATGGATTGCCGCTGCAGGGAATGTGATCATCTGGGCCATTTCAGCCGGCGCCGCTGGACACTGCGGAAACGTGCTGCTGCATTGCAATGGTCGACATCATTCCGCTTACTTTCAGATTTATCTCGGCAATACGCAAGCTCGCTGCAAGGGAATTGGCAGGACTGCTTTACATATGGTCCTGGGTCATGCGTTTGGACCGCTGCGGTTGCACAGGGTGTGGCTGCACACCCTGCCGGGCAACACGGCCGCCGAGCGGCTGTATCGTTCGGCGGGCTTCGTCGAGGAGGGAAAGGAGCGGGATGTCCTGTTCCGGGACGGCGGCTACCATAGCCAATACAGGTGGTCGCTCTTGGTGGGCGAGTGGCGGCCCGGTGACGAGGGGGGCGGCCAGTGAGATGCGCCGTTATGCAGCCGACGTACTTTCCATGGGGCGGTTACTTCAATCTGATTGCGTCGGTTAGTGTCTTCGTGTTTCTGGACGACGTCCAGTACGAACGCGGAACCTGGCACAACCGCAACCGCGTTCTCAAGCAGGGCGGGGCTCATTGGCTGACCGTCCCCGTGATGCGCGGGCACCTGGGCGAAGCGATCAATCAAGTCCGCACCGACGAGAAGCTGCCGTGGCGCAAGAAGCATATCGCGCTGCTCCAACAGATCTACGGGAAGCATCCGTTCGCCGAGCAACTGATCCCCCTGTGCGAGGACCTCATCGGCGATGAAGACCTGGGAATCCTGGCACGGCTCAATGAACGGATCATCGCAGCGTTCTGTGAAAGACTTAATATCACTACGCGCCTGCTGCGTTCGAGCGAACTCGGTATCGCTGGCCAGCGCAGCGAGCGGCTGGCAAGGATGTGCCGGCATCTCGGTTGCGATGCTTATCTTTCACCACCCGGTGCCGCGGATTACCTCGAAGCAGACCGCTTCGTCGACATGACTGGGGTAAAGCTCAGCATCAACGATTTTCAGCCGGCCGCGTACAAACAGCGCGGCGCAACGGAGTATGTCAGCCACTTGTCGATCATCGACGTCGTGGCCAACCTGGGCTGGGCTGGCGCTTCTGCGTACGTGCGGCACGGCATCTTGGAGTCTAGAGGATAACGGAACCATGGCTTCGGACACTTCGAGGTACAAGTTGGAGCGCAATGCGGAGTTCGGTTTCCTTCAGGTCCAGCCGACCCCGGCGCCGGAGGAGATCACCCGCTATTACGCCGAGGAGTTCTACTCGACCCAGTACGCCGGGTTCAACAATTCGCAACTTGCGGTTCAACTCCAGGACGCAGAGTTCCACGAGGCGCACTGGGGCGATATATGCGAGGCCGTCGAGCGTATTTCAGGCCGCCCGATTTCTGGCCAGAAAGTGCTCGACGTGGGATGCGGATGGGCACAGGCGCTGAGTTTCCTACATAAGAAGGGTGCGGCGTGCTTCGGTTTCGATCCGGCCGCCGAAGCCGTAGCCTACGCCTCGCGCCGTGGGCTCAACGTCCGCCAGGCGGGAATGGAGACCCTGGAAGTTTTTCCCGGGGAGAGGTTCGACGTCGTCATGCTGCTAAACGTGCTCGAGCATCTCGCGGACCCGGTCGCGGTCATGAACGAACTGAGGCGGCGAGTGATGAAGCCGGGCGCCGTTCTGGTCATCGAGGTCCCCAATGAGTTTAACGCCTTTCAGGTATGTGGCCAGCGTGTGCACGGGCTGCGTGAATGGTGGGTCGCCCCTCCCGCGCATCTGAACTATTTCGACAACGACTCTTTGGGCCGGCTGCTGAGCGGCACCGGTTTCAGGGTCGCGCTGACCGAAGCGACGTTTCCGATGGAGTTGTTCCTACTGTTCGGCGATGATTACGTCGGCCAGAAGGGGCTCGGCAGAGCCTGTCATGAGCGCCGCGTCGCCTTTGAGATGAACCTGCGCCGCAATGGCTTCGAGGCGGTCCTGCGCGAATTCTACCAGTCGCTTGCCCGGCAGAATCTCGGCCGGCAGATCGTCGCCTACGCGATGGCTCCGTGAAGGCTCCGGCATGAAACTTCTCAACTTTGGCGGCGCCACCGCGATCCTGGAACATGAAGGCGTGCGGATATTCTTCGACCCGTGGCTGGATGACGGCATTTTCCACGGTGCTTGGTACCACTATCCGCCGCTCGAGGTCTCGCTGCAAGATGTGGGGCGCGTGGATTACATCTACATCTCGCATATCCACGAGGATCACTGCTCGGCGGAGACAATCCGGTACCTGAATCGCGATGCCGAAATCATCCTCATGGACCGGAAGCCGAATCTGGTCGCCCAGTTTCTCGAATCGAACGGCTTTGCCTTCCGAGACGTCCATCTCATCAAGCCGCGTTCCGAGAAGCAGCTCCGACCGGGACTCGTCGCTGGCATGCTCGAAGCGGATCCCGCAAACGAAATGGCGTCCGTAATCGATTCCGCACTGGTGATGCGCTGGAACGGAATGACCGTCTACAACGCTAACGATTGCCAGCCGTACTCCGGAGGGATCGAGTACCTCAGGCAAACCTACGGAAAAGTCGATCTTGCCCTGCTTCCGTATTCCGGGGGATCGGGATATCCGTCCTGCTACACGAACCTGACGGATGAGCAGAAGTTGTCCGAGAAGGACCGGATACTGCGTTCCAGGCTCGACAACTTTGCCACTACCGTGCGGCAGCTCGACCCGCGCTGGGTAGTGCCCTTCGCCGACCAGTACGTGGTCGGCGGCTCACGCTCCCACCTCAACCGCTTCATCTCGCATCCGGCGTGCCCGGGCGTGGTTTCCGAGCGGTTGAAGGCCGAAGGCCTGGACGACCGGCTCGTGCTGCTGAACTCTGGGCAGTCGTTTGATTTTGAGCGGCTCGCGAAATCGCCGGACTCGCCGTACCGCAACCATACGGAGGAGGACAGGGATTCGTATGTCAAGCGCTCGCTGCGCGACAAACAGTACGACCATGACCGCTTCCAGTTTTCCACCGCGATTGCGATCGAGCGACTAGTGGATTACGCGAGATCACGCTTGTGGACGGCCCAACAGCGCAAGGGATACTTGCCGCCAGCCAGCATCTATCTCGATGCGGTCGACGCCAGGAGACGTTTCCGTGTAAGCCTGGATCGGGAGAAAGCCGCAGAGGTGCCGTGGGACGAGCCCCTAGCCCAGCCTTACCTGCGGGTTTCATGCGGCCATACTCTGATGATCATGCTGCTGCTCGGCCACGTTTCGTGGAACATCGCAGATGCCGCATTGTTCCTGGACTATGAGCGTGTTCCCAATATCTATGATCCAGAGATGTATGTCTGCCTCAACCTACTGAAAGCCTGAACATGAGGATCGACCCATTCAATTTCGCACATCTGCCGGTCGGGCCCGGCTATGCGCCCGTCATCGTTGCCGAGATTTCTGGCAATCACAACGGGTCGCTGGAACGGGCCCTGGAAATCGTGGACGCAGCTGCCGCGGCAGGAGCGCACGCGATCAAGCTGCAAACCTATACGGCCGATACGATGACGCTTCCATTGAAAGAGCGCGAATTCTTGGTCACAGACCCGAAGAATCCTTGGACCGGAAGGTCTTTGTACGATTTGTACGAAGAGGCCCATACACCGTGGGAGTGGCATGCGCCCTTGTTCCAACGCTGCAGAGAGAAGGGCGTTATTGCCTTCAGCACCCCGTTCGATGCAACAGCCGTCGATTTCCTCGAGGCGCTCGATGTCCCGTGTTACAAGGTTGCCTCATTCGAGAATATCGACCTTCCGCTGATTCGCAGGGTAGCGGCCACTGGCAAGCCAGTCATAATCTCTACAGGGATGGCTTCATTGGAAGAACTTGCGGAGGCGGTGGATGCAGCCAGGACTGCAGGCTGCAGTGACCTCGTCCTGCTCAAGTGCACCAGTACCTATCCGGCGGAACCCCGGAACAGCCACCTGCTGACCATTCCCCACATGTCGCAGCTTTTCAGGTGCCCCGTGGGGTTGTCGGACCACACACTGGGCATCGGTGCGGCGATCGGTGCAGTTGCCCTGGGGGCTGTGATGATCGAAAAGCACCTCACTCTGGATCGAGGGGATGGGGGCGTCGATTCGAGTTTTTCACTTGAGCCCTCGGAGCTGAAGAACCTTGTAACTGAATGCCGGCGCGCTTGGGATGCGCTTGGCGAAGTCAGCTACGGACCGTCCGAAGACGAAAAGCGGTCCCTGCAGTATCGCCGGTCCCTGTACGTGGTCAAAGACACCCGCGCTGGTGAGGATTTTACTTCTGACAACGTCAGGGCCATACGCCCTGGTCTGGGTCTGCCGCCAAAGCATCTGCAATCGATATTGGGGCGCAGAGCTGCCAGGGACATCGCATGCGGGACGCCTGTGTCTTGGGATTTCCTCAGGTAATCACCGGTGAAAGTACTTTTCATGGCGCCACATGCCGCGATCTGGGTACATGCTTTTCCGGAAGCACTGCTCGCGGAATCGCTCGCGAAGAATGGGCATGAAATCATCTATGTCACCTGTGACAGGGAGTTCTCCGGATACTGCGCCCCGATGACGGCGGCCGGCCTTCTTCACGATTCTCCTGCGGCGGCGAAAGCCCGGATATGCACCAGATGCCAGCACTCTGCTGGCACGATAAAGCGCAATTTCGGCTTTCGCGGGAATTCCATCGGGGACTATCTGGATGCGGCCGATCGCCAGCAGGTCGCGAAGCTCGTAGGAGAAGTTACGCGGGAGAATTTCCTCGACCTTCGCGTGGACGGCGTAACGGTAGGTCGCTTCGCGACCTACGAGCTCCTGCTCAACCGCAAGAAGCAGAGTCTTGAGTTTACGGATGGGGAGTGGGACGAGTACGCGACCCACTTGGGGAACGCCCTGCGTTCGCTAATCGCATGCCGGCGAATCCTGGACGTAGAAAAGCCGGACAGGATCGTGGTCTATAACTCGCTCTACGCTGTGAATCACGTCGCCTGCGCGCTGTTCGAAAGCCGCGGCGTTCCGGCGTACTTTCTCCATGCGGGCGGGAATCTTTCGAGACGAATGGAAACACTGCTGGTTGGCAGAAAGGACGGCGTGCGGCTCTACGAAAGGCTCTTGGCATTTTGGCCTTCCGTGCGTCATCAGCCATGCTCAAACGACGTGCTTGCCCGGGTGACAGACCACTTCCTCGAGTTGCTGAGGGGGCAGCATGTGTACGCCTATTCGGCACCGAAATCGAAGGCCCCTCGCGACTTGCATGCTGAGTTCCGGATTCCAGCAGGAAGAAAGCTCGTGGTTGCGACCATGAGCAGTCCAGATGAAAGATTTGCCGCGCAGACGATTAATGTAATGAAAGGCGCAACCGGACAGATATTCGGGAGTCAGGCGGAATGGATCCGCGCGCTTTGTAACTGGATGGCGGGCAGGCCCGACCTACATCTCGTGATCCGAGTGCATCCCAGGGAGTTACCCAACAAGCGCGAGAATGTGACGTCCGAACACGCAATGGCGCTAGTTTCCATATTCGAAGAGTTGCCATCCAATGCCGTAGTCAATTGGCCGGGTGAAAATATATCGCTCTACGACCTTGCAGGCATCACCGATGTTTTCCTGAACGCCTGGTCCGCTGCCGGCAAGGAGATGTCGATGCTGGGAATTCCCGTGGTCGTATATTCGCCGGATCTGCTGGTGTACCCGCCGGACCTTAACTACAGTGCCGCTTCGGCGCAGGAATATTTCGAGAGGATAGACCAGGCTCTTGCCGACGGCTGGAACAGTGAAAGGATGCGAGCGGCATTCAGATGGTGCGCATTCGAATATGAGCGGTCCGTCATCGACATCCGGGAGAGCTATTCAGCCAACGTTTCCACCTTAAAGGGGCGACTCCGGAATATCCTGGCAAGAGTTGCAGTCCGGTTTGTCCCGCACTTGTGGCAGACGCTGGACTGCAAGCGCCGGGCGCGTGCGCTGGCGGCGAGTACAACGATCAATGCAGTTCTAGAAAGAAAGTGCGACACGCTGCTCGAGGTCAGGAACTTTTCGGAGCCGGAAGTTGCGCTGGAAGAAGAAACGGCGGCAATACGTCTTCAGGCCGGGCGCCTCGCGAAAATCATGTACGGCAGTTCCCATGAGTTGACCAGTTCGGACAAGCTAGGCAAACACCTTTTCGAGTTCGCAAATGGCGGCTAGAGAGGACCTACCGGCAAGACTGAGAACGACATGCCGCGACTGGCCTGGTAACTCCCGGTTTCGAGGCAACGACATGACCATCAGGCAACTTGGGGCAGGCTTGATCAGCTTGCCGATCCTTCTTGTGCTCGGTGCAGTCCATGTGTTAACAGGCCGGACGCCGGCGCTGGCATACCAAAGCATGATCCGGTTGTTCTGTCTCACCCACGGACGGTCCAATGATCTACTGGCTGCTTTCGTAGGAATTTTTCGGCGACCCGTTGCCCTTCCCGCACCTGTCGGAATTCTGGGTCCATTGACTCCTGCGCGGGTCAAGGCGGTGGCGCAGGAGATCCGGGAACGCGGATTCTGCATATTCGAAGGACAGATACCTGCAGATATGGTCCAGCGACTCGTGGAATTCGCACTGACTACCGAATGCCGGACTAGACCAATGACTGGGCAGGGCAAGCCGCCTGAAGATCCCGTATTCCGGAAATACAATCGCACCAATCCAGCGGCCGTGCGCTACGACTTCGAGCCGGAAGTGGTGATCAATAACCCGGATGTCCAGAGTTTGATGGCTGATGCATCCATTCTATCGGTGGCCCAGAACTATCTTGGCTCGCTGCCAATAGCGGACGTTACCAGCATGTGGTGGCACACGGCCTACTCAGATCAGCCGGATGAGGACGCAGCGCAGTTGTTCCATTTCGATATGGATCGAATTCGCTGGCTCAAGATTTTCATCTATCTGACGGATGTGAAATCGGAGAATGGACCCCATTGCTTCATAGAAGGTTCTCACCGCACCGGAGGCATCCCCTCGACCCTGCTGTCGAAGGGTTATGCACGGATCAGCGATGAGGAAGCATTGCAGCATTACCCGGCGGAAAAGATCCTTGAATTCAGGGCGCCGGCGGGAACAATTATTCTCGAAGACACTCGCGGCCTGCACAAAGGCATGGTTGTCAGAAGCGGCGATCGCCTCATGCTTCAACTTCAGTTCAGCAACAGCTTGTTCGGAGCGACGTACCCGAGAAGCAGATTCCAAGGGCCACTCAGCGCGGACCTCGCGCAACGCGTGCGCGATCATCGATCCATATACACAAACTACACTTCCGGAATGAGCCAGCGATGAGCGTCCTGGACCGATTGTCATATTTGCTCAAGTCTTCCCTGTATGTCGTGGCGCGACCCAAGTTGACGAGGGGAAGCATCGATGTGGAGAGCGAGTATTCAGATTCCTGGAACCAGTACTGGGACCATCTTGGCCGTGCAAGAAATCTTGATGAATGGCTCAGGATTCCCGGCGTAGAAGATCGACCCGCCTATTTCAGTATCGATGGCAGGCTTTGCCATGCCGGATTCGACTCCATGGCGTACTACCGCTCCTGGCTTACGGGCGCATTGAAAACTTCATTCGGCGCCGCCGAATCTGTTACGGAGTTCGGGGCGGGTTTAGGACGCAATATACTCTTTCTCAAGAGTGCGATGCCGCACCTCGCGATGTATGGCTACGAGTTATGCACTCCGGGAGTGGAAATTGCCCGGAAAGCCGCGGAGAAGTTTGGCATCGACTGCCAGTACAGCCAACTCGACTATGTCAGAAGCCCTCCGGCTGCCTACGTCTTTCCAGGCACGGACGTGGCTTTCACCATGTTCTCGCTGGAGCAAATTCCACGGGCCAATCTGGAGGCACTGAAGAATATTCACGGTCACTGTGCACTCGGGTCCATTCACATCGAACCAGTGCCGGAGAATTATCCGGTTACCTATCGGGGTTTGCTTGGACGGCTGGATCACTGGAAGGTCGACTACCTTTCCGGGTTCGATCGCAACGTGCGCTCGCTTGAGCTGGAACGTGTGTCCAAGGAATTGCTCACGTCCTCTCACAATCCGCTTATGTATCCGTCCATGTACGTATTGCAGAAGGCCCGTCGCTAGCAGCCTGTCGGACTTGAGTTGATGATTTGAGCGATGTTGATCATGGTAAG
>CAYODB010000162.1:0-8759 GCA_964402495.1 uncultured Bordetella sp. | reverse complement strand
CTGACCCCTTAGGTTTGCTGACCCCTTAGGTTTGCCTGACCCCTTAGGTTTGCCTATAAAGAACTGACCCCTTAGGTTTGCCTTAGGTTTGCTTAGGTTTGGAAGACGGTATCTGACCCCTTACTTTTCTGCTCTGCCGCGGTATGGATGGCATACGACAACCATGCGCCTATGCCGAGAAGTTTCGCGGCATCTTCGCAGAACGGCTCGCCGCGAAACGACATGGAAAAATTATCGCTGAGCTGGTCGAGCGTGGCGGAGGCCGCCAGCAATCCCATCGCAGCGATCAGGACGGGGTATGCGGTTTGCGCGATGACCGACGCAAAGCGCATTGCGTAAAGCGATGCCAGGACTGCGTACGTCGCGATGACCAGCGACTGATCGACTGACAAGTAGTCCGGGAACACCTGGTCGTGCAGCATGAAAAGATCATCGATTCCCAACACGCCGACGAAGACACCGGAGTACAGCAGGAAACGCCCCCTTTCCGAATCGCCGCTGCTGCTGCGGTGCACGCGAAAACCGAATAGAAAAACGCTTGCGGCAGATGCCCATAGCATCGCGCCGACGTTTGAGACGAAGCCGAGATAGAACGGCGCGCCAGTCGCCGCGGCCGGATCGCTCATCATCACCTGCCAGGGAATCCCGAACTGCAGCCGCCCGAATATGGCCGCACCGAGGACGGTGCACAGCACCACCCAGATCGGCAGGGTGATGGCGCGAAACACGTCCAGCCGGAGAGACGTAACGAGCGCGAGCCTGCATTTCATGGGCATTGCCTTGGATTTTCCGAAAAATAACACTCTACTTCCCGTACCGCCGTGCGTCGACATGCCGATCGGGCTACCGATCGTCATCGACGCAGCAGGACGATGGGGTCAGTTCTTTACTTTATAGTCTTGGCCTTAATTACTATCCGCACGAACTGTCTGACCAGTCGGCCGCCACATCAGACCGGCGAGCGCTATTGCGCAAAATGCAGCACCTGCATAGAACGTGGCGGACGCACCCAATTTGTCCCACAGCAACCCAGCGAGCGCGCTGGCAACGAGCATGGCGAAGCCGCTCACCAGATTGAAGAAACCGTAGGCCGTACCTCGCAAATCGGCGGGCGCCGTATCAGCCACCATTGTGGCGAGCAGGCCTTGCGTGATGCCCATATGGATACCCCAAAGGCTTACACCGGCGAGTACGAACCCCCAGTGACTATTGGTCGCAAGGACAAGGTCGGCCGCGATCAGCACGACAAGGCCGACTGCCAGCAACCACGTGTGACTTACGCCGTCGGACAACCTGCCGAAAGGGTACGCCGACAACGCATAGATCAGATTCATGGCCACCATCACAAGCGGTACCAGCGCGATAGGGATACCGCCTTGCTGCGCACGCAACACCAGGAAAGCTTCGCTGAAGCGCGCGAGCGTGAACACGGCGCCGATACCCACCACCCACCAGTACGAAGCGCCCAAGCGCCTGAGATTTTCCCGACGAACGGGATTGAAGCGTTTCTCGATCTGCTGGTGTTCGGGCTCGCGTAGGCCAAAAAGAAGCAGCGTGACGGCCATCATTCCGGGAATCACGGCGACCCAGAAAACCGCACGGAAATCGTTAGCCCAAAGCAGCATCAATCCGACCGCCAGGAGCGGGCCGAGGAACGCACCGACCGTATCGAGGGACTGTCGCAGACCAAAGGCCGCCCCGCGCATATGCGAAGGGGCCAAGTCTGCGACCAGTGCATCACGCGGTGCACCTCGCACGCCCTTGCCGACTCGATCCAGCAAGCGAGCGGTGAGCAGGAGGCTTGCAGTGGTAGCGATTGCAAATAGCGGCTTGGTCAGTGCGCCCAGAGCGTACCCAAACACGGCCAGCCCTTTGCGCTTGCCAAGGTAGTCACTCAAGACGCCCGAGAATACTTTTACGATCAGTGCCGTGGATTCGGCCAAACCTTCGATCAGTCCAACCGTGAAAACGCTTATCCCCAGAGTCGTGACCATGAATAAGGGCAGCAGGCTATGAATCATTTCTGAAGAAATATCCATCAGCATGCTTACGATGCCGAGCACCCATACCCCCGAGGGTATCTGACGTAGCGCTGTACCGATCTTGGGGTTGGTGTTTGTGGTCATTTATTCACCATTGCCTATTGCGTTCATAATCCAGCGCCCGGAATTATCCTCCAATGATCATCTTCCACCATCTCCGCTCGATTCAAGAGCCATGAACACTGCTTTGCGCGATTTCAAACCGCGGCTTGAGAAAACATGGAGATCCAAGTGTCGATCTATCCCGGCGCCGCCACGCTATGAACTGACGAGATGTCTAATGTCCATTTACAATTAAGGCGGTTGTGAAGCAACCAGGCAACAAATCGACTCCCTACAGCGCCCACTTGTGTCCATATGTATGGACACAGGGATGCGTCGTGGGTTAACTGGAATGTTTATAACAATAAGTTAGAAATTTTGTGAGACTCGCTGCCTGGAATGTCAATTCGTTGAAAGTGCGTTTGCCGCACTTGCTGGACTGGCTCGCCGCCGACCAACCGGATGTCGTCTGCCTGCAGGAGCTCAAGCTCGAGGACGCCAAGTTTCCCATCGCGGAAATCGAGCGGGCCGGATATCAGGCGGCTTACTCGGGACAGAAGACCTACAACGGCGTGGCGATCCTTGCCCGCGAAATCCCGGAATCGGTGGAGTTCGGCATCGCCGGCCTCGATGATCCGCAGCGGCGGGTTATTTCCGCAAGCATCGGCGACGTGCGGCTGGTCTGTGCCTACGTCCCCAACGGCCAGAGCCTGGATTCCGACAAGTATCAGTACAAGCTCGGCTGGCTGAAGTCGTTCACCGGCTGGCTGCGTGACGAACTGCAGAAGTATCCGGCGATGGCGGTGCTGGGGGATTTCAACATCGCACCCGAAGACCGCGACGTCCACGATCCGAAGGCCTGGCAAGGGCAGGTTCTCGTCAGTCCCGCGGAACGCGCGGCGTTCCAGGAATTGCTCGCGCTGGGATTCAAGGACAGCTTCCGGCTGTTCGAGCAGCCGGAAAAATCATTCTCCTGGTGGGACTACCGGATGAATGCCTTCAAGCGCAATCTCGGCTTGCGCATCGATCACATACTGCTGTCGGCGCCGCTGGTGCCGCGCTGCAAGTCCAGCAGCATCGCTGTCGATCTGCGCAAGCTGGAGCGCCCTTCCGACCACGCACCGGTCATCGTCGAACTGGACTAAGGCTTAGCTCTCACCGCAGAGGACGCGGAGGACGCAGAGGAAAAACAAGTGCGAGAAAGAAAATCGGGATTGAACGGGTCGCGGTTTGTACGTAACCGGAATGCTGGTTAATGTTGATGCCAGGTTCCTCGACATGAACTGCAACCCCCCACCCTTCTGTCTTTCTCTCCTTTGGTTTCCTCTGCGTCCTCCGCGTCCTCTGCGGTGAGCGTTTGCATTATTTCTCCCGGCCGGCTTCGTCGCCCAGTCCCAGTTCCTGGATCTTGCGGGTCAGCGTATTGCGGCCCATGCCCAGCAGCACCGAGGCTTCTATCCTGCGGCCGCCGGTATGCGCCAGCGCCCTGGTGATCAGGGCTTTCTCGAACTTGCGCGTAAGTTCGTCGAGAATCGCACTGTCTCCACGCTTTAGCAGGCCTTCCGCTTCGCGCTCCAGTGCATTGACCCAGTTCTCAGTGGTGGCGACCCGCGATTCCTCCCGTAGTTCAGGCGGCAGGTCCTTCACGTCGATGTTCATCCCCGGCGCCATCACGGTCAGCCAGTGGCAGAGGTTTTCGAGCTGGCGCACGTTGCCCGGGAAATCGAGTGAGGACAGATACTTCATCGCGGAGTCGGAAAGTTTCTTGCTCTCGACACTCAGATCGTGGGCGCTTTTCTGCATGAAGTACTTCGCGAGCAGCGGAATGTCTTCCCGGCGCTCGCGCAACGCCGGCAGGCGCAGGCGTATCACATTCAGGCGGTGAAAAAGATCCTCGCGGAACAAACCCTGTTTGACCCGTTGATCGAGGTCCTGGTGGGTCGCGGCGATGATGCGCACGTTGGCCTTGATCGGCTGGTGTCCGCCGACGCGATAAAAATGGCCGTCCGACAACACCCTTAGAAGGCGCGTTTGCAGGTCCGATGGCATGTCGCCGATTTCATCCAGGAACAGTGTGCCGCCCTCGGCTTGCTCGAAGCGGCCGCGGCGCATCGCCTGGGCGCCGGTAAAGGCGCCGCGTTCATGGCCGAACAATTCCGATTCCAGCAGATCTTTGGGAATGGCCGCGGTGTTAATGGCGATGAATGGCTTCGGGGCCCGCGGGCTGTGGCGATGGAGGGCGCGCGCGACGAGCTCCTTGCCGGTCCCGGATTCGCCGTTGATCAGAACGGTCGCATGGGACTGTGTCAGCCGTCCGATGACGCGAAACACCTCCTGCATCGACGGCGCCTGGCCGAGGATCTCCGGCGAGTCCTCGGGCGCCTCGACGACTTCGTCCTGGCGCAGGCTTTCCTCCATGGCACGGCGGATGAGGTCGACCGCGTGATCCACGTCGAAGGGCTTGGGCAGATATTCGAAGGCCCCGCCCTGGAATGCGGCCACCGCGCTTTCCAGGTCGGAGTAGGCGGTCATGATGATGACCGGAAGATTCGGATGCTTTTCCTTGAGGCTTTGCAGCAGTTCCAGGCCGGAACCTCCGGGCATGCGGATGTCGCTCACGACCACCTGCGGCGTGGAGGTGGCGATCGCCTGCAGCGCTTCCTGGGCGGAACCGAATACCTTGAAGGCAATGTCTTCGCGGGTGAGGGCTTTCTCGAACACCCAGCGAATCGAGCGGTCGTCGTCGATGATCCAGACAGGTTTCATGGTTGCAGGCATTTTATGGGTCGATTGGCAGCAGGATGCTGAAACAGGTATTTCCCGGGCGGCTTTCCAGCTCGATGGTGCCGTGATGCTGGGTGATGAATGTCTGCGCGATGGTCAGGCCGACGCCGTGGCCGCCTTCGCGCCCCGATACCAGCGGGAAGAAAATCCTGTCCTTCAGGTCGTCCGGTACGCCGGGGCCGTTGTCGATGATCTGGATCATCAGGCCCAGCCGGTAGGTCTTTTTCGCCAGCGTCACGCGCCGCGTGATCCGCGTGCGCAGGGTGATCATGCCCCGGCCCTGCATCGCCTGCGCCGCGTTGCGCGCGATGTTCAGCAGCGCCTGAATGATCTGCTCGCGGTCCGCGGTGAAGGAGGGCAGGCTTACGTCGTAGTCCCGCTGTACGGTGATGCCTTCCGGAAATTCCGCCAGCAACAGGCTGCGCACGCGCTCGAGCGCCTCGTGCACGTTGAACTGCTGGAGCTGCGGCAGCCGGTGCGGGGTCAGCAGCCGGTCCATCAGCGATTGCAGGCGATCGGCTTCCTTCATGATCACCTGCGTGTACTCGTGCAGCTCGGGCCGCTCGAGCTCCCGGTCCAGCAACTGCGCGGCGCCGCGCAGCGCTCCGAGCGGATTTTTGATCTCGTGCGCCAGGTTGCGGATGAGTTCCCGGGTCTGCGCGCTCTGGTCCATGAGGCGTTCCTCGCGCGCAATCCGCAACTGCTGGTGCAGCGGGGTCAGCTCCATGAGAAAGCCCTCGAAGCCGGTGATCTCGACCGGCGTCACCGTGCACGATACTTCCAGGCGGCTGTGGCCGTGGACCATGAGGGGAAGCTCGTGCTGCGTATAGCTGCAATTGTTTTCCCTTGCATAGTTGAGGGCCGAGATCATCAGCTCGGGCTCTGAGAACACGCGGTCCAGCGTGCTGCCGACGATGGCTTTGGCTCCCACTGCAAGCAGGTTTTCCGCGGCGGGATTCATGTAGCGCACGACATGGGAAGCGTCCAGAAGCACGACGGTTGTCGCCAGCGCATCAAGCCCCGGATAGCGCGGCGGCGTCATTGCGCTGTCGGGCGACAGTTGAGCTTCAGCCAGCAAGAAATGAGCCACGGCGATGCGGGCAGGTTGAAGGCCGCGACCTGCGGCCTTCGGGAAGAACCGGTGTGCAATTGCGCCGCACGCCGGGAGTGATGCTTACTTCAGATTGGAAATCTCGCGCTTGATTGCTTCGATATTGCGCTCGTGATTGGCGACGGCATCGCGGAACGGCTGCACGCGGTCGAGAAACTTCTGGTAGTTGCGTTCGCCACCCGTGCGCACACTTTCCTGCTCGGCAAGTTGCTGCTTCGCCTGTTCGAGCTGCTGCAGTTCGCTGGCCAGTTCGTCTTCCAGGATCCTGCGGCGCTCGCCGTCGCGCTTCTTCTGCGTCTTGTCGTCGACTTTCGGGAAGTCGCCGCGCTGCGAGTCGCCGGAACGGGTCTGTGTGTCGTCCTTCGCGGATTTCACGGCCGGCGCCTGCCTGGGCGCCGGATCGTCGAAGCATTTCACTTTCTTCGCCCCCTTCGGCGGGGTGCTGGGGGTATTCGAATAGATCACGTGCCCGTCGGCATCCAGATACTTGCAGGTCTCCGCCCATGACGTGGCCGAGGCCAGGAAGACGACAAACAGCAATGTCCGCAGTAGAAACAGCATCCGAGGGTTCCGCAATGGCGTCCGCAACACTTACCGATAAGGCATTTACCGGCAAAACATTCACCGGCAAGGCCGACTTTCGCCGGAGTCTAAGGCAGACACTACTGATTATCAATGCGTTGCTCCCGATGACAGTTGGACTGGGCGGTGTCAGGCCGCAAAAACAAAAAAGGGCGGGCATGGCCCGCCCTTTCCTGAGGCAAAGCCGTACTCCTTACAGGCTGTAGTACATGTCGAACTCGACCGGATGGGTCGTCATGCGGAAACGGGTGACTTCCTCCATCTTCAGTTCGATATAGGCATCGATCATGTCGTCGGAGAACACCCCACCCTTGGTCAGGAAGGCGCGGTCCTTGTCGAGGTTTTCCAGCGCCTGGTCCAGCGAGTGGCAGACATGCGGGACTTTTGCAGCTTCTTCGGGCGGCAGGTCGTACAGGTTCTTGTCGATCGGGTCGCCGGGGTGAATTTTGTTCTGCACGCCGTCCAGGCCGGCCATCAGCAGGGCCGCGAACGCCAGGTAGGGATTCGCCGTCGGATCGGGGAAACGCACTTCCACGCGGCGCGCCTTGGGATTCGACACGTGCGGAATCCGGCAGGACGCAGAGCGGTTTTTCGCCGAATAGGCGAGGTTGATCGGCGCTTCGAAACCCGGGACCAGGCGCTTGTACGAGTTGGTTCCGGGATTGGTGATGGCGTTGAGCGCCTTGGCGTGCTTGATGATGCCGCCGATGTAGTACAGCGCGAAATCCGACAGGCCCGCATAACCGTTGCCTGCGAACAGGTTCTGGCCGCCCTTCCACACCGACTGGTGCACGTGCATGCCGGAGCCGTTGTCGCCGACGATGGGCTTGGGCATGAAGGTCGCCGTCTTGCCATACGAATGGGCCACGTTCCAGATGGTGTACTTCATGATCTGCAGCCAGTCGGCGCGGATCACGAGGGAATTGAACTTGGTGCCGATTTCGCACTGGCCGGGCGCTGCGACTTCGTGGTGATGCACTTCGACTTCGACGCCTTGTGCCTCGAGTGCCAGGCACATCGCATTGCGGATGTCCTGCAGGGAATCCACCGGCGGCACAGGGAAGTAGCCGCCCTTGACCGGCGGGCGATGGCCCATGTTGCCACCCTCGAATTCCTTGCCCGAGGACCAGGGCGCTTCTTCCGACTGGACCTTGACGAAGCAGCCGGACATGTCCACATTCCAGGTGACGCTGTCGAAAATGAAGAACTCGGGCTCGGGGCCGAAGTAGGCGACGTCGCCCAGGCCCGAAGACTTCAGGTAGGCTTCGGCGCGCTTGGCGATGGAACGCGGATCGCGGTCGTAACCCTTGCCGTCGGTGGGTTCGATGACATCGCAGGTGATGATTAGCGTAGGCTCGTCGGAGAATGGATCCAGTCGTCCGGACGCAGGGTCAGGCATCAGCAGCATGTCGGACGCCTGAATTCCCTTCCAGCCGGCGATCGAAGAGCCGTCGAAGGCATGGCCATCGTCGAACTTGTCCTGACCGAACGCGTGGGCGGGGACCGAAACGTGCTGTTCCTTGCCGCGGGTATCGGTAAACCGCAGGTCAACGAACTTCACGTCATTTTCTTTAATGGTTTTCAGAACGTCGGCTACCGCCATTTTTTTCTCCTGGATTGGAAAAGAGTTGCGAGGGAAATTAAGCGAATCCTCGGTTGAGCAGAAAGCATGCCCAGCCGAAAACAGGAAAATCCCGTGGTCGAACAATGGACTGACGTCCATGGGGCAGGACAATTTGCTCCGAATAAGTGCGAACAGCAGGGGATGGCACTAAATTAGTGCTGTATCGAGAGGATGGCAAGCTTTTTAAGGAACCCTGGGCATGCCGGGCTGCGCTTGACGGCGCTGTTTTCCCGGTTTCATCTCAGTGGCGGATTAAACCAACTGGTTTATAACCAAATATGAGCAATACATCAGAAATTTTGAATAAATCTGCTTCTCGCGCTGAGGCGATGAAGCTGCCCTATGCTGGTGCGCTGACGCCGCAGGAAGCTTTTGAACTGATGAAAGCGGGGGCCGCGAAGCTGGTTGACGTTCGCACGCGGGCCGAATGGGACTACGTCGGCAAGATCCCCGGCAGCCTGCTTATCGAATGGCAGGCCTATCCTTCCTCGCTGTTGAATCCGGAGTTCCTGAACCAGTTGCAGGCCGAGGTCAGCAAAGAGCAACCGGTGATGTTTATTTGCCGCAGCGGCGC
>CAYODB010000161.1:0-8762 GCA_964402495.1 uncultured Bordetella sp. | reverse complement strand
AACTTCCAGCCCCATCGGAACTTATGTCGGAACTCAAGCAGGTCACCCCCCAGAGCGAACCCGACGGGCCGGAACACCCAGAAATCCAGAAGGGCTGCACCTCACACCGTTATCCCCAACCCCAAAGTCGCCAACCACAATAGATCCGGCCAGCACCAAAGTCGGCGTCGGCCAGGCACCCAACCAACCGCCAAAACTATTTCAAAAGAACTGATCCATCCCGCCCAGCATCTTGATTCCGCGGCAACCCGCAACCACCAAATATCCGCACCGGAAGTCCAACAACCGCTGAATTGAAGCTCGACCCGGCGGGCCTGAGGTCGGGCTAACCGGTTCTCGTTTGATTTGAACGGGAAATTTGTTAAAATTCCAATGATTCAAAAAGAACAGTGGGCCGAGCGCCCATTTTTTGTTTGTGGAAACACTTTGTGGACTTGGCCGGACTGATAGAAAAGACATTTCAAGGGCTCGGTTATGAGCTGGTCGACCTGGAGCTGGGCAACAGGGGAAGGATGATGCGCGTCTTTATAGACAAGACGGGCGGCGTGAACGTGGACGATTGTGCGGCCGTCAGCAACCACCTGACGCGATTGTTCGCTGTTGAAGGCGTGGAGTACGACAGGCTGGAAGTGTCATCGCCCGGACTGGATCGGCCGTTGAAGCGGCCACAGGATTTTGAACGGTTCGCCGGAGAGCGCGTGCAGGTGAAGGTCCGGGTGCCCACAAACGGGCGCAGGAAATTCGCCGGCGTTCTGCGGAAAGTGGGAGAAGGCGGGATCGAACTGGATGCGGATGGCGAGGTGGTCACCATCGCATTCGCGGACATCGAGAAAGCCCGTCTGATCCCCAATATATGACTGGAGATTGAAGCAATGAGCCGCGAGTTGTTAATGCTGGTTGACGCTTTGGCGCGTGAAAAGAATGTCGAGAAGGACATTGTTTTCGGCGCCCTCGAGCTTGCGCTGGCATCAGCCACCAAAAAGCGCTTCAAGGATGACGTCGACGTCAGAGTCGAGATCGATCGCGAAACGGGCGAATACAAGTCCTTCCGCCGCTGGCAGATCGTCGCGGACGAGGATCATGAGATCCCGACGCAGCAGATCGCAATCACGGACGCGAAGGAGCAGGAGCTCAATCTTCAGATCAACGATTTCGTCGAGGAGCCACTCGAGGCGGTCGAGTTCGGGCGCATCGGCGCGCAAACGGCCAAGCAGGTCATCCTGCAGAAGATCCGCGACGCTGAACGCGAACAAATCCTGAACGATTTCCTTCAACGCAAGGAGTTCATCGTCACCGGTGCCATCAAGCGCATGGAGCGCGGCAATTCCATCATCGAGTCGGGACGGATCGAAGCGATGTTGCCGAAGGATCAGATGATCCCGAAAGAGAATCTTCGCATCGGCGACCGTGTGCGCGCTTTCCTGCTCAAGGTGGACCGGAACAATCGCGGCCCGCAACTGATCCTTTCGCGAACCGTGCCCGAATTCCTCATCAAGCTGTTCGAAATCGAAGTGCCGGAGATCGAGGAAGGCCTGCTGGAGATCAAGGCTGCCGCCCGCGATCCCGGCTCGCGCGCGAAAATCGCGGTGAAATCGAACGACCAGCGCATCGATCCGATCGGAACCTGCGTGGGAATGCGTGGCTCCAGGGTGCAGGCGGTGACCGCTGAACTCGCTGGCGAGCGGGTGGACATCATTCTTTGGTCGCCCGATCCAGCGCAGTTCGTGATCAACGCGCTGGCCCCGGCAGAAGTGAGCAAGATCACGGTCGACGAAGAGTCCCACAGCATGGACGTGGTCGTGGACGAGGAGAATCTCGCCCAGGCGATCGGACGCAACGGGCAGAACGTTCGCCTCGCCGGCGAACTGACCGGCTGGGAGCTCAACATCATGACCGAGGAAGAGTCCCAGAAGAAAAACGAGGAAGAATCCACGTCCGTTCGCAAGGTGTTCATGGAACGCCTGGATGTGGACGAAGAAGTGGCGGATATCCTGATCCAGGAAGGATTCGCCACGCTGGAAGAAGTCGCATACGTGCCGCTCAACGAAATGCTCGAGATCGAGTCCTTCGATGAAGAAACGGTAAACGAATTGCGGAGCCGCGCGCGCAATGCCTTGCTGGTCGAGGCGATCGCCAGCGAGGAGCATGTAGAAAACGTGGCGAGCGACCTGCTCACGCTGGAAGGCATGGACAATGAAACTGCGCGGGTACTGGCGGCGAAGGGTGTGACCACGCAGGAGGAGCTCGCAGATCTGGCAGTTGATGATCTCGTTGAGCTGACTGGGATTGACGCGGAACGCGCCAAGCAACTAATCATGACAGCACGCGCACCATGGTTCGCGGCCAGTCAGGAACAATAGGCCGGCCGAGGACAATAATCTATGGCGCAAATGAACGTCGCACAATTTGCCAGCGAGCTCCGGTTACCCGCGGCACTGCTGCTTGAACAACTGCAGGCCGCCGGTGTCAGCAAGGCGCTGGCGGAAAGCACTGTACTCACCGAACAGGACAAGACCCAGCTGCTGGATTACCTGCGTCGCGTTCACGGTACGAAAGACACCAAGAACAAAATCACGCTGACCCGGCGTCAGACTACCGAGATCAAAAAATCGGACAGCACCGGCAAGGCCAGGACCATTCAGGTCGAAGTCAAAAAGAAGCGGGTGCTGGTCAAACGCGATGGAACAGGCGCAACCGACGACGTAGCACCTGCACCTGCGCCTGCGGTAGTTACGGCGCCTGCCGCCGTTCCAGCCCCCGTAGCAGTTCCCGCCCCCGCCATCAATGCCGAACAGACTGCGTTGCGTAAAGAAGAAGCGCGCAAGCAGGCAGAACTGATTTCGCGCCAGACTGCTGACGCTGCGCTAAACCAGCAGCGCAAGCGCAAGACCAAGGATGCGGCAGCGCCGGTAGCGGAGGCTACGCCGGCACCTGTTGCGGAAGTGCCGAAGGCTGCCGAACCCGCTGCGGCGGTCGAGACGAAAAAAGCCTCTCCCGAGGGCACACTCCACAAGCCTACGGTCAAGCCTGGCGACAAGGCAGCCAAGCCCAAAGAGAAGGCTCCCAAGAAAACCGCCACCAGTTGGAAGGACGAAGCCGGCAAGCGCCGCGGATTGAAGACTCGCGGCGACACCTCCGGGGGCGGGCAGGGCTGGCATTCGCGCTCCGGCCGCGGAGGCTCCAGACACAAGACAGATACGGCGACGACGGATCAGGCGTTCAATGCGCCGACCGAACCGATCGTTCGCGAGGTGCTGGTTCCGGAGACCATCAGCGTTGCCGCACTCGCACAGAAGATGTCGGTGAAGGCCGCGGAGGTCATCAAGGCTCTCATGAAACTGGGCAGCATGGTGACGATCAATCAGGTATTGGACCAGGAAACCGCCATGATCCTCGTGGAGGAACTCGGCCACGTGGCCAAACCCGCGAAGCTCGACGATCCGGAATCGTTCCTGGTGGATGAAGGCGAGAAACATGACGTCGTCGCCGAATCCAGGGCACCGGTAGTCACGGTGATGGGGCACGTCGATCACGGCAAGACCTCTTTGCTCGACTATATTCGCCGGACCCGCGTCGCGAGCGGTGAAGCCGGCGGCATTACGCAGCACATAGGCGCTTATCACGTAAACACGCCTCGCGGCATGATTACATTCCTCGACACGCCGGGCCATGAAGCATTTACGGCGATGCGCGCAAGGGGTGCAAAGGTGACGGACCTCGTGGTGTTGGTGGTCGCGGCGGATGACGGCGTGATGCCGCAGACCATCGAGGCCATCCACCATGCCAGAGCAGCGAAAGTTCCGCTCGTGGTCGCGGTAAACAAGATAGACAAACCTGAAGCAAACGCCGAGAGAATCCGCCAGGAACTGGCCGGGCAGCAAGTGGTTCCGGAAGAGTGGGGCGGCGACACGATGTTCCAGGACGTTTCCGCCAAGAGTGGCAAAGGCATCGACGAACTGCTCGAGCGGATACTGCTGCAGGCGGAAGTGCTTGAACTCAAGGCTCCCAGGAATACGCCCGCGCGTGGGGTGGTGATTGAATCGCGGCTCGACAAGGGTCGCGGGCCGGTTGCCACCATCCTGGTCCAGTCGGGCACTCTCAAACGTGGCGATATCGTTCTTGCCGGTGCGGTGTTCGGACGGGTGAGGGCGATGCTCGACGAGGCCGGGCATCCGATCCACGACGCAGGTCCGGCCATTCCGGTGGAAATCCAGGGGCTTTCCGATATACCCATGGCCGGTGAAGAAGTCATAGTGCTGGGCGACGAGCGCAAAGCACGGGAAATCGCGCTATTCCGCCAGGGCAAATTCCGCGAGGTAAAGCTGGCGAAGCAGCAGACCGCCAAGCTCGAAGGCATGTTCGACCAGATGACGGCGGGCCAGGTCAAGACGCTGTCGCTGATCATCAAGGCGGACGTGCAGGGTTCCTACGAAGCCCTTGGGCATGCCTTGGAGAAACTCTCCACCGAAGAGGTGAAGGTCAACATCATCCACGCCGGCGTCGGTGCGATCACCGAGTCGGACGTCAACCTCGCACTGGCTTCGAATGCCGTGCTAGTCGGGTTCAATACCCGCGCCGATGCCATGGCGCGTAAACTGGTCGGCTCGCACGGAATCGACCTGCGTTATTACAATGTAATCTACGACGCGGTTGACGAGGTCAAGGCTGCCTTGTCGGGCATGCTCTCGCCGGAACAAAAAGAAAGCATCATCGGCCTGGTGGAAATACGCCAGGTGTTCAAGATCTCCAAAATCGGCACGATTGCGGGCTGCTACGTGCTGGAAGGCCTGGTGCGCAGGGGTTCGCTGATCCGCGTCCTGCGCGACAACGTCGTCATCCATTCCGGAGAACTCGATTCTCTGAAACGATTCAAGGACGACGTCCGCGAAGTGAAGGCCGGATTCGAGTGCGGCCTGTCAGTGAAGAGCTTCGACGACATCAAGGTGGCGGACCAGCTCGAAGTGTACGAAGTCGTCGAAGTCGCGCGCACCCTCCTCTAGTACGGGAACAGGGGGGCAGGTGCGCACGGCACCTGCCCCCCCTGATCCCGACCGGGCCTATCGAGCAGCGCATGGCAAAAAACCCTTCCAGGATTGCCCGGATTGCCGACCAGATCCAGAAGGATCTGGCCGAACTCGTTCGCACCGAGCTCAAGGATCCGCGAGTGGGCATGATCACGCTGACAGGAGTCGAGGTCAGCAACGACTATCATCACGCCAAGATTTTTTTTACAACGCTGGGAAACGCGGAGGCCGCCGCGAGGGCGCGGGCCGGCCTGCAGCATGCCTCCGGCTTCCTGCGATCGCAGCTTGCCAGCGGACTGAAGCTGCGCATCGTCCCCGAGCTGCATTTCGTGCACGACGAGTCGGTCGAGCGCGGCATCTATCTTTCCATCCTGATCGACGACGCCATCGCCTCTCAGCCTCCGGTCCCGGATGAAAACGAGAACTGAAGCCCGGGACAATGCGTAAATCCGATACCACCGTCCACGGCGTGCTCCTTCTGGACAAGCCCACGGGGATGTCGTCGAACGCCGCCCTGCAGAGGACGCGAAAACTATTCAACTGGTCCAAGGCGGGCCACACGGGGACCCTGGATCCGCTGGCAACGGGTTTGCTGCCTGTATGCCTGGGCGAGGCGACCAAGTATTCCCACGCCCTGCTGGACGCCGACAAGACCTACGAAGCCGTCATCCGGTTTGGCTTTACCAGTTCGACGGGGGATGCGGAGGGCTTGATCCAGCCGGTATCTGCCCCCGAGTTCAGTGAACAGCGGCTGGCCGAGGTCCTGTTGTCCTTCCTCGGGACCAGCAAACAGGTGCCGCCCATGCACAGCGCCCTGAAGCGGAATGGCCGTCCGCTGTACGAATACGCACGGGCAGGGGAGGAAATTGTGCGCGAAGCGCGGCAAATCACCGTAAAAACCCTCATCCTGACGCGATTTGCGCCGCCAGGAGAACTGTCGATACGGGTCGCTTGCAGCAAGGGGACTTACATCCGGGTACTGGCTGAGGACATCGGCAAATCCCTCGGTTGCGGGGGATATCTTCTGGGCTTGCGGCGCACGATGATCGCGGATCTGGACATATCCCGCGCGACCAATCTTGAAACGCTGGAAAACCTGACGCCGGAAGGGCGGATCGGCTGCCTTTTGCCCGTAGACCGCCTGTTGCAGGGTCTACCGGTAGTAAGACTGGATGCCGAGGGCACCAGGCGGGTATGTACCGGGCTTGCGGCCAGCGTAGCGGGCGCAGATCCCGGCCTTTCGCGGCTTTACGATTCGTCCGACCGCTTTCTGGGAACGGGCGAGGTGGGAGATGACGGAACGGTCTCGCCAAAGCGCATGATCGCGAACCCCGAGAATGCCGGCATCGGCATCTCCGCTCCGCGATTAAGCCCATAAAAACACTTGGAAACCAGAGGGGTCCGCGGGTAAACTACCGGCCTTTCTTTCGGAGATACGGGAATGGCGATTACGACGGGCCAAAAGGCTCAAATTCTGCAGGATCATCAGCGGGCCACGGCCGATACCGGATCCCCTGAAGTGCAAGTTGCGCTGCTGACGGCGCGCATCAACGATCTCACTGGCCATTTCAAGAGCCACGTCAAGGATCATCACTCCCGCCGTGGTCTGTTGCGTATGGTGAGCCGTCGCCGCAAGCTTCTGGATTATCTGCGCCGCTCCAACAACGATCGATATCGCACGTTGCTTGAGCGTCTCGGGTTGCGCAAGTAAATTTTCATTCCTTCGGCTTTCCGGAAATCGGGAACGGGCGGGCAATGATGCCCGATCCGCGTAATCGAAGCGATCAACCACGCCGGGGAGCGTTCGGCCGCTCCCTCGCATTTCAGTAGCCGCATATCTCCAGGCAGAGGGAACACTCTTGAACGTTACCAAGAAAACCATCAACTTCGGTCGGCACACGCTGACACTTGAAACCGGTGAGATCGCGCGCCAGGCACACGGCGCCGTCATTGTGAACATGGACGACACCGTGGTGCTGGTAACCGTCGTCGGCAGGAAAGACGTCAAACCCGGCCAGGACTTCTTTCCGCTTACTGTCGATTACCAGGAGCGGACCTACGCGGCAGGCAAGATTCCCGGCGGATTTTTCAAACGCGAAGGCCGCCCCTCCGAAAAGGAAATTCTGACCTGCCGTTTGATCGATCGCCCCATCCGCCCGTTGTTCCCCGAAGGATTCTTCAACGAAGTACAAATCATCGCGACCGTGATGTCGTCCAACAATGAAGTGGACTCCGACATCCCCGCCATGATCGGCGCTTCCGCGGCGCTGGCGCTGTCCGGCATTCCGTTCGACGGCCCTATCGGCGCCGCGCGAGTCGGATACCTCAACGGCGAGTACGTGCTGAATCCGACCGCTACCGAGCTCAAGAGCTCGCAACTGAACCTGGTCGTCGCCGGCACCAAAGGCGCAGTGCTGATGGTCGAATCAGAAGCCATGGAGCTTGCCGAAGACGTCATGCTCGGCGCGGTCGTGTACGGCCATCAGCAAATGGCAGCGGTCATCGATGCCATCAACGAAATGGTGGACGAAGCCGGCAAACCCCTGTGGGACTGGACGCCCCCGCAAAAGGACACCGCACTCATCGACCGCATCACGGGCATCGCCGAATCTGAGCTGCGCGAGGCCTACGGCCTGCGTCAGAAACAGGCACGCACGGAAAAGATCAATGCGGCCCGTGCCAAGGTGCTGGCGGAAGCCGCACCCGCAGGGTCGGATACCGATCACGTCAACCTGGTGAAGACCATTTTCAGCGATATCGAATCTAAAATCGTCCGCACCCAGATCCTGAACGGCGAAGCGCGCATCGACGGCCGCGACACGCGCACCGTGCGTCCCATCTCCATTCGCGCCGGCGTGCTGCCGCGCGCACATGGTTCGGTGCTGTTTACGCGGGGCGAGACGCAGTCGATTGCTGTCGCCACGCTGGGCACCGCCCGCGACGAGCAGATCATCGATGCGCTGATGGGTGAGTACAAAGAACGCTTCATGCTTCACTACAACTTCCCGCCTTATTCGACCGGCGAAACCGGACGCGTCGGCACGCCGAAGCGGCGTGAAATCGGCCACGGCCGGCTGGCGAAGCGTGCACTGCTTGCGGTGCTGCCGGCGCCCGAAGATTTTTCCTACTCCATGCGCGTGGTTTCCGAAATCACCGAATCCAATGGTTCCAGTTCGATGGCCTCCGTTTGCGGCGGTTGTCTGGCGCTGATGGATGCCGGTGTGCCCCTCAAGGCGCACGTGGCCGGCATCGCCATGGGCCTGATCAAGGAAGGCAACCGCTTCGCGGTACTGACCGACATCCTCGGCGACGAGGATCATCTTGGCGACATGGACTTCAAAGTGGCCGGTACGGAGAACGGCGTCACTGCTCTGCAGATGGACATAAAGATCCAGGGCATCACCAAAGAAATCATGAATGTCGCGCTGATGCAGGCCAAGGAAGGCCGCATGCACATCCTCGGCATCATGCGCGAGACACTGTCGGGGGCGCGTTCCGAACTCTCGGCCTACGCGCCGCGCATGATCACCATGAAGATCAAGCCGGAAAAGATCCGCGACGTCATCGGCAAGGGCGGCGCTGTGATTCGAGCTATTACCGAAGAAACCGGAACCACGATCGACATTAACGACGACGGCACGGTAACCATTGCCTGCGTTTCTTCCGAGGGCGGTGAAGCAGCCAAGCGCCGCATCGAAGAAATCACCGCGGAATTCGAAGTCAGCCGGATCTACGACG
>CAYODB010000160.1:0-8824 GCA_964402495.1 uncultured Bordetella sp. | reverse complement strand
ATCGGCGGGAAAAAATCAGCGGTTCCTACACTCCTAAAAAATGAGGTGTTTTCATAAATGCAAATAAAACAGTGAAGCAAACCGGCAAAAGCGGCCGCCGGCGGCGCGGGTGACGATCAGTGGGAAGAGTTCTGATAACCGCTTCCGGGGTCCGGTGCGCGAGAGCGTGCCGGACCAGACAAATGGAGACAGGCACACCTGATTAACGCAGTCATAACTGCGTCAACCATTGGAATAGCACTACACCATGCAAACCGAATTAGCCATTCCCAGATCAATCAACGACGCACGGGAATTCGATTTCACCAAAGGAGATTTCGATCGAGTGTGCCGGATGATCTATGAACATGCCGGCATATCACTCAGCCCGAGCAAGCAGGAAATGGTCTACAGCCGGCTGGCACGCAGGCTGCGCGCGACCGGCTTGGCGAGTTTCAAGGACTATCTGGCGCTGCTGGAGCGAGACGACGCGGCCGAGTGGGAGGCGTTCACGAACTCGCTCACCACCAACCTCACCGCGTTTTTCCGCGAAGAGCACCACTTTCCCGCGCTCGCCGAGCACGTCAAGCGCTACAAGGGCGGGCAGATCACACTCTGGTGCTGCGCGTCCTCGACCGGCGCGGAGCCGTACTCGATGGCGATCGCCGTCGCGGAAGCCTTCGGCACGCTCAAGCCGCCGGTGAAAATTCTCGCCACCGACGTCGACACCAACGTGCTCGCCACGGCACAGGCGGGGGTGTACCCGATGGAACGGCTGGAGAAAATGAAAGAGGAACGCCTGCGACGCTATTTCCAGCGCGGCGCCGGGGCGCATGCTGGCATGGCGCGCGTGCGAGAGGAACTGCGCGCGCTGGTCACCTTCCGCCAGCTCAACCTGCTCGATGCGGGCTGGCCGGTGCGCGGACCGCTCGACGCGATCTTCTGTCGAAATGTCATGATCTATTTCGACAAGCCGACCCAGTACGCAATTCTGAAGAAGTTCGCCCCTCTGTTGCGGCCTGATGGGTTACTGTTTGCGGGCCATTCCGAGAGTTTCCACAATGCAGCCGATCTGTTCCGACTGCGCGGCAGGACCATATACGATCTTGTTGCGCCCGCGCGTGGCTGAACTCCCGCTCACCGGTGTTGCGCAAAACACCTATTTCGACGCTCAACTCGACCAGCAGGCCGTGAAATTGCTGCCCGGCGAATACCACGTCACCCAGGAGGACATGGTGCAGGTGACCGTGCTCGGCTCCTGCGTGGCGGCCTGTATCCGCGACGTCTCCAACGGGATCGGCGGAATGAACCACTTCATGCTTCCCGATAGCGGTTCCGGAGCTTCCGACCGCTTTGGCGCACCGGCCCGTTACGGGGTGTACGCGATGGAAGTGCTGATCAACAGCCTGCAGAAATTGGGCGCGAAACGTCAGAATTTAGAGGCCAAGGTGTTTGGCGGTGGCAACGTCATGCGCAACCTCGCCAGAGCCAACGTCGGGCACCGCAACTCCGACTTCGTCCTTGAGTATCTCGCCAACGAGAAAATCCGCGTGGTGGCGAAGGACCTCAAGGATTTTTACCCGCGCAAAGTCTATTTTTTCCCACGCAGCGGGCTGGTGCGGGTAAAAAAGCTGGTCACCCTGCAGAACCGCACCATCTTCGATAGAGAAACCAGTTACGTGGAGAAACTTTCGGGCGTTCGCCAGAGTGGTGACGTCGAATTGTTCGGATAGGAGAGATGTTCATGTCGAATACTGCCATGCCGAAAACCGGCCCTGCAGCGCAACCACGCAAGATTCGCGCGCTGATAGTGGATGACTCTGCGTTGATCCGCCGGATGCTCACCGAGATCATCAATTCCCAGAAGGACATGGAAGCGATCGGCGCGGCGGCGGATCCGATTGCAGCGCGCGAGATGATCCGTTCGCTCAATCCGGACGTGATCACGCTCGACGTCGAAATGCCCAAGATGGATGGCCTGGATTTTCTGGAGAAATTGATGCGGCTGCGGCCGATGCCGGTGGTGATGGTATCGACCTTGACCGAAAAAGGCTCGGAGACCGCGCTGCGTGCGCTCGAACTCGGCGCGGTCGATTTCGTGGCGAAACCCAAGATCGATATCGTCAACGGCCTGCAGGAATATGCCCAGGAAATCACCGACAAGATCCGCGCGGCCGCATCTGCGCGCCTGCGGCGGATAGCACCGGATGCGCGCCCCGCAGGCCGCGTCGATTTGCCTGCTCTGGCCAATCGCGGCCTGTCCACCGAGAAACTGATTATCGTGGGGGCCTCGACCGGCGGGACCGAGGCCATCAAGGAGTTCCTGATCCATCTTCCACCCGACAGCCCGGGTATTCTCATCACACAACACATGCCGGAAGGATTCACCCGTTCGTTCGCCGAGCGGCTGAACCAGCTTTGCCGCATCACCGTCACGGAGGCTGCCCACGGAGAACGTATCCTCCCGGGACATGCCTTTGTCGCTCCCGGACATTCCCATCTGTTGCTCAAACGCAGTGGCTCGAACTACATGACCGAACTCAGCCAGTCGCCGCTGGTCAATCGGCATCGTCCTTCGGTCGAGGTGTTGTTCCGTTCGGCTGCACAGGCAGCGGGGCCGAATGCGATCGGCGTGATTCTCACCGGAATGGGCAAAGATGGCGCGTTGGGCATGCTCGAAATGCATCGGGCCGGCGCCCACACTTTTGCGCAGGATGAAGACAGTTGCGTGGTATTCGGCATGCCGAAAGAAGCCATCGCCGCAGGTGGCGTAGATGAGATCGTGCCGCTGCAGGACATGTCGCGCAAAGTGCTCGCACGCCTGATGCAACAGGGTTCGATCGGCGTGCGCGTCTGACCGGCCTGCCATCGAGTTTACCGGCCTTGTACCGCGACAAATGCAATAAGCGGGTGTCGGTCGTGCAGATGGTTCGGGAAGACTGCGGCAAGGCAAAGAGTGAAGAGTCGTAGCGGCCGGACCGTGCGGGACGCTGCACGCTGTTGCAATCCGACGCGAATCGCCGTCAAGAGTGGGCGGCGCCGGGCAGCACAATAGCGTACGTACTCGTTCTCCTTGTCCGCGCTCTAAGGACTTTTCTCACCCCCTAACACGTAAGCCCAGAGCGCTTCGATGTCCTCCTGTTTCAAAACCGCCCCCCCCGGGGGCATAGCGTTTTTGCCGTTTGTCACCGAGTTCAAAAAGCGCGAACGCTGATCCGGCGGAAATGCCTTCAAGTTGAAGAAATCGGGATTGCTCATATGCTCTCCGTGACACGGTGAGCAATACACGCCGAATATTTCGGCGCCTTTGCTCATTTGATCGAGGGAAGATTGTTGATCGGCCGGATTTTTCGCCGTCGGCAGATCGACGAAACGATTACCGAAGGGGTCGCCCACGCAAGGCAATCCCGCCCTGGTTCTCCTTTCACGTCATCCTGCTTTCCGGCCATACTTAGCGGTATTGTTAGCGGAACATTACGCGTTTAAATATTACCTAACTAATTGATAATGTGTATTAAGTAGTCGAATAATTGCCGGAACGATAATGACGGAGACGGCTCAATATTAATACCAGGCGCTTGGCGCACCAAGGAGGTAAAAGTTGGGCGCCACGTGTCGCCGCGCTGCGACTCGATCCCGGCTTTCCTCGAACGATTCCACGCTGTATTAATGGGCCTGAAGCCTGGAATGCAATCTGTGGTGCCAATCGCGATCGCACACCATCGACTCGCTTGGATCCATCCATTCGCGGACGGCAACGGCCGGGTGGCGAGACTGATGACTGATGCCATGCTCAGGCGCTACGGAATCAACGAGCATGGACTTTGGTCGCTTTCTCGTGGCTTTGCGAAGAACGCGGACAACTACAAGGCGTATCTCGCCAGCGCGGACGAGCCTCGCCGCGGCGATCCCGATGGCAGGGGAAACCTGTCGACATCTGCATTGCGCGAATTCGTCCTCTATTTGCTGAGCACGGCCGTTGACCAGGTGGAGTACATGACGTCGCTGTTTGAACTGCCGACCTTGTCCGCCCGGATCGACGCCTACATTACGCAAGCGCGCCGGGAATTGCGCCCGGAATCCGCCAAACTTCTGAAACAAGCGCTCGCCGCTGGCGAGCTGGATCGCGGCGAGCTCGCCAGCATTACTGGCCTGCATGAGAGAATCGCCCGCGACATAGCAAGGCAACTGCTTGCCGAGGGAATGCTGGTGTCGGACTCCCCACGCGGAATGCTTCGAATTTCATTTCCCGCTAAGGTGCTGGGCTGGTACTTCCCGAACCTCTATCCCGCCGGAGCAGATGACCAGATCGAGAAGCCGGAAGTAAAAGGCAAGGCACGAAGGCCTCGACGGCGCCCGTCTTAGTTCCTGGTGCAGCTTCTTTGCGTCATCGCGCTTCCCACGGGCCTCTGTTAAACTGCTCCCCGCTTTGCCAGTACCGTAATGCCCGATTGCCCATCGGCGACGCTTGCCGTTGAGTTGATATCGAAGCCAGAAAACCACAGTACCCGAAGTTTCGACCCGCACGTAGAGGTCGCCCCCGTCGGCCAAGTCATAGGCGCGGAGCGGGTCCGGCTTAAGCGAGCGAAGGTTGCGATCGGAAAGGCGATTTTGGATATGGGGCACTCAGGTACCATTCCATGTGAGAACGGCTTCAGGGTCCATTTATAGGATGTCTTCTGAAACGTTGTGAGAGACTAAGTATCGTAGTAACAATGAATTAATAACGTCGGGGCGTAGCGCAGCCTGGTAGCGTACCTGCATGGGGTGCAGGTGGTCGGAGGTTCAAATCCTCTCGCCCCGACCAATTTTCGCAGCAATTTTGAAAGCGTCGGCATAACCGCGAACAGAATGATCGGACGGGAAGACCGCATTTGCGCACCAGCCGTCCCCCGGGCCCGCCTCGACATCCGCAGTCCCCCCTTTCCGTGCGCATCCTGCTGAGCAACGACGACGGGTACTTCGCACCCGGCCTCGCCGCGCTGGCTGAAGCCCTGTCGGCGCTGGCCGAAATTGTGGTCGTGGCCCCGGAACGCGACCGCAGCGGCGCCAGCAATTCCCTCACCCTCGACCGCCCGCTGCAGGTGCGCCGTTCGCACAACGGTTATTTCTATGTCAATGGCACGCCGACTGACTGCGTCCATCTCGGCGTCACGGGCCTTCTCGACAAGCTCCCCGACATGGTGGTTTCCGGCATCAATCATGGTGCCAACATGGGAGATGACACCATCTACTCGGGCACCGTAGCGGCCGCCACGGAAGGTTTCCTGCTCGGCATTCCCTCGGTTGCCATCTCCCTCGCCAGTAAGTCGGCGGGCAACTATGCGACCGCAGCGCAGGTAGCGCGCGAGCTCGTCGAGCGCTTCAATCGAATGCCTATTCCCCTTCCGGTGCTGCTCAACGTCAATGTGCCCGATGTGCCGTATGATCAACTCGCGGGCACCGAGATCACACGCCTGGGGAGGCGACACAAGGCGGAACCGGTGATCAAGCAGGTCAACCCCCGCGGGGAAACGGTTTACTGGGTCGGCGCCGCGGGCGATGCTCAGGACGCAGGCGAGGGCACGGATTTCCATGCTGTGACCAATCGCCGCGTATCGGTCACGCCGCTGCAGATCGACCTTACGCAATACGCGAGAATGGACAGCATCCGCGAGTGGCTGAACGAGCCCGTCCGGCCTTGAAATCGGCGCCGAAACCATGAATACCAGGATCAGCGGCATCGGCATGACCTCGCAGCGCACCCGCATGCGCATGGTCGAACGCCTGCGCGATCAAGGCGTCAAGGACGAGCAGGTTCTGGCCGCGATGCTGGATATTCCGCGCCACATTTTTGTCGATGAAGCGCTATCGAGCCGCGCCTACGATGACGTCTCGCTGCCCATCGGGTTCGGGCAGACCATTTCCAATCCCTTCACAGTTGCCCGCATGGTAGAACTGGCGCGCGGTGGCCGCACCCTGGAAAAGGTGCTGGAAATCGGCACCGGCTGCGGCTATCAGGCCGCCGTGTTGTCGCGCGTTGCGCGTGGTGTCTATTCAGTCGAGCGTCTGGCGGGCCTGCTGTCGAAGGCGCGAGTCCGGCTGCGTGAACTGGGCATCCGCAATGTCAAAGTCAAGCATGGCGACGGCCATTCTGGACTCAAGGAGGTCGGTCCTTTCGACGCAATTGTCATCGCTGCGGCAGCCACGCACCTGCCGGAACTGCTGACCGAACAACTGGCCCCTGGAGGCAGGCTGGTGCTGCCCCTGGGTACGCGGGAACAGCGCCTTGTCCTGGTCGAACGCAACGCCGACGGCTTCACGCAATCGGTTCTGGATGAGGTTAAATTCGTGCCGATGATCGCGGGTGTTTCAGCATGAAACTGCGGCGACGCACGGTGCCGGGGATAGCGCTGTGCCTGGTGGCGTGCCTTGCGATGATCGTCGCAGGCTGCGGGACATCACCCACCGCCGCGCCGGTTATAGACCGGTCTCCCAATGCGACGCCGTCGGCAGCAGTCGCCAAAAAGGAAGCGCCGAAACCTTATGTTCCACCGGCGCCCTCCGCTCCGGTTGCCTCCCCGGCCAAATCTGCGGAGCCTGTTCCAGTGAGATCTGCCGCACCGGCTCCAGTGAAATCGGCGGAACCGGGTCCCGAGGTGAAAGCGATTCCCGGATCGGAACCGGTGATCGCGCAGAAAATCGAGGAGCCCGCGGCGAAACCCTACCGCGATGGCGACTGGCGCCCCGAGTATCACGTCGTCAAGAAGGGCGACACGCTGTACAGCATCGCGCTGGACTACGGGCAGGACTACCGGGAACTGGCGGCGTGGAACAGTCTGGAGGATCCGGGCGTCATCAAGATAGACCAGCGCCTGCGCCTGTTTCCGCCGGAAGGAATGAGAGAGGCGCCGGTACAGGCATCGCTCCCTCCCGTGGAAGCAACGCCGGCCGCAGCGGCCGTGCCGGTCAAGACCGAGCCAAAGGGACGCAAACTCCCTTACTCCGAGCAGGCACTCGCGCAACTCAAGATTCCCGCACCCAAGCCGGCGGTTGCGACGCTGCCAGCCGCCAGCGTGGCACCAGCCACCAAACCCCCGGCGGCGAAACCGCCAGTGGCCGCCGCGGCCAAAGACCAGACGGCCGACGGCAAGATGACCTGGGAATGGCCGGCCAATGGCAAGCTCAGCTACGGCTTCGGCCAGGGCAGCATCCAGAAAGGTCTGGGCATAGAAGGCAAGATGGGAGAAGCGGTCATGGCCGGCGCGCCCGGCAAGGTCGTGTACAGCGGCAGCGGATTGCGCGGTTACGGCAAACTCGTCATCATCAAGCATAACGCTTCGTACCTGAGCGTCTACGCTCACAACAGCCAGATCCTGGTCAAGGAAGGGCAATCGGTCGCGAAGGGTCAGAAGATCGCGGAAATGGGCGATTCCGACAGCAACCGGGTCGGATTGCACTTCGAAATCCGTCGCCTCGGGAAACCGATCGACCCGCTGCAGTACCTGCCCGACCGGGCGTCATGAACGAAGAAAACCATTCTTCTCCGGAAAGCGACGTCGACGAAACCGGGCCGGCCGATGAAGCCGCTACCGAGGACTATGTCGCGCCCGACATTCTCAGCGACGTCACCCAGCTCTATTTCAACGACATCGGTCAGAACGCGCTTCTGAGCGCCGAGCAGGAAGTGCGCTACGCACGCCTGGTGAGGCAGGGAGATTTCGCCGCCCGCCAGAAGATGATCGAGCACAATCTGCGCCTGGTCGTGAATATCGCCAAGCACTACATCGGCCGGGGCCTGCAACTGCTCGACCTGATCGAGGAAGGCAACCTGGGATTGATCCACGCGCTGGAAAAATTCGATCCGGAGCGCGGTTTTCGCTTCTCGACATACGCAACCTGGTGGATCCGTCAGAGCATCGAACGCGCCATCATGTATCAGTCGCGCACCATCCGCCTGCCCGTGCATGTGATCAAGGAACTCAATACCGTGCTGCGTGCGATGCGCCACCTGGAAACACATTCGGAACGCGATCCCAGCGCCGATGACGTGGCCCACCTGGTCGATTTGCCGGTGCATGAAGTTCGTCGATTGCTGTCGCTCAACGAGCGCATGACTTCCCTTGATGCACCGCTAGACATCGATCCGCTGTTATCGGTCGGCGAATCCATTGCAGACGAAAATACGCTGCCACCCGACATCAGGCTGGAGAACGCGGAAATTGAAACGCGCGTCCACGAGTGGCTCGAGCAGCTTGGAGAACGCCAGCGTAGCGTGATCGAACGCCGCTACGGGCTCAACGGCTCGGAAATCCACACCCTGGAGCAGCTGGCGCAGAGCCTCGATCTGACCCGGGAGCGCGTGCGCCAGATCCAGATCGAGGCGTTGGCCTGCCTGCGCAAGATCCTGCGCCGCAACGGCATGTCGCGGGATACGCTCTTATAAAATCGGTGATCGGTGAGGGGCGAGCGTCAGCCGAAGCTGCGCACCGCGTCGCGAAACTCCCGCAGCAGTTCCATATCGCCATTCTTCCCGCCGTAACGAAGTGCCACGTATAGGGCGCTGAGCCGCTGCACACTGTCGCGAATCTCCGGAAACTGCAGTGAGACGCGCGCGGCGAAATCGCGTGGACCCTCGCTGGCACGCCGGGGCGCGCCTCGGCGTGCCATGGCGTTGCAGAATTTCTGATAAAGGCGCTGTACGGGTTCGCGCCGCTGCCTGACCAGCCGCAGGAACAGTGCGGACGCCAGTACCATAACGATGACTCCGCTCGACACCATTAGCACGATGACCATGTTCTGCCACGTGGCCAGCTCAAAGCCCATTTGCGACAGGAATCGCGACTGGCGCTCGGGGTTGTAGCCC
>CAYODB010000159.1:0-8857 GCA_964402495.1 uncultured Bordetella sp. | reverse complement strand
CCACGCCGATGCTGACTGACACGCCCCACCCCTTGTGGCAGCACTCCAGTGCCTGGCGCATCAGCTTGACGTTGCCGATGCACTCGAAGCTGTAGTCCGCGCCGCCTTTGGTCAGGTTAACGAGGTAGGGGACGAGTTCGTTTTCCGCCATGTCCTTCGGGTTCACAAAATGCGTCATGCCAAATTTCTCGGCCAGAGCGCGCCGCTTCGGATTGATGTCCACGCCGATGATCATGTTGGCACCCGCCATGCGCGCGCCCTGCACCACGTTGAGTCCGATGCCGCCGAGGCCGAAAATGACTACATTCGCGCCCGGCTCGACTTTCGCCGTGTTGATGACCGCGCCGATTCCCGTGGTCACACCGCAGCCGATATAGCAGACCTTGTCGAAAGGCGCGTCTTCGCGGATTTTCGCCAGCGAGATTTCCGGCACCACGGTGTAGTTGGCGAACGTCGACGTGCCCATGTAGTGGTGCAGCTTCTTCCCACCCAGCGAAAAGCGGCTGCTGCCGTCGGGCATCAGCCCCTGGCCCTGGGTCACGCGGATGGACTGGCACAGGTTGGTCTTGTGCGAGGTGCAGTACTCGCACTCGCGGCATTCCGGAACGTAGAGGGGAATGACGTGATCGCCCTTCTTCAGGCTTTTGACCCCGGGGCCGACGTCCACAACCACGCCCGCGCCTTCATGGCCGAGGATGGAGGGGAACAATCCTTCCGGGTCGGCGCCGGACAGGGTGAATTCATCGGTGTGGCAGATGCCGGTGGCCTTGATTTCGACCAGCACCTCACCGGCCTTCGGCCCCTCAAGCTGGACGGTTTCGAGAGAAAGCGGCGCGCCCGACTTGAGCGCGACTGCTGCGCGGACATCCATTGGTGTCTCCTTGTTGTTCTTGAGCTAATTCGGAAATTTCCCGGGGGATGGGCCCAGGGCGTTTTGCCAGCCTGGGCTTTCCCTGGCATGGAAAAACAAACGGCGGGAATGTCCCGCTGTCGATGATTGGTCTTGCGATCAGGTTGCCGCGGCCTTGAACTCGAAGAACCGGTTGCGCAGGGCGGTCTGGTTCTCGTAGATCGAGCCTTGCGCCAGGGCCGGCGGCAGCGGCATGCGTACCGGCACTTTTTCCAGGCGCGGCTCCAGGGTCGGCTCGCCGCAGAGCATGCGGCTGTTGAATTCGTCGAGGTCCTTGAAGTTGACCAGAGGCCAGGCATCCGCGGCGGTGCACTCATACAGCAGCAGTTGGCGCGGCCTTTCCGAAGTGTTCTGCGCCGATCCATGCACCAGGCGCACGTGATGGAAGGAGCAGGATCCGGCCTTGCCAATGCAGGGAACGGCTTTCGAATAGTCCAGTTCCGGGGTTTTGGTCGGATCCATCGCGCCGCAGAAACGGCCATCGAGATGGTGGTCCCACACCTTGTTGAGGCGATGTGAACCAGGCATGACGAGCAAGGGGCCGTTCTCCAGTTCCACGTCGTCGAGCATCACGCCGATGGCGAGGATGTCGTCGTTGGTATGCGGGTAAAAAGCCCAGTCCTGGTGCCACTCCACCGGCGAACCGTACTTCGGCGCCTTCACATTCAGCTTGGATCCATGCAGGCGGATGTCCTTGCCCAGCAAGGCCTGCAGGATCGAGGTCATCTTCGGCTGCCTGATGGCCTCGAAGAAGTACGGATCGACCTTGTGCGGAGTCTTGATGCGGCGCACCCGCGGGTTCTCCGGGGTGTGCGTCGGCTCCAGGTCGTAGATGTCGTTGTGGGTCTTGACGCCGGCCGCCTTGGCGACAAGGCCGGCAATCACCTGGCGCATCCGGGTCAGCGTGTCAGCATCGAACACGTTCTCGACCACGATAAAGCCATTTTCGCGGTAAGACTGGACGTCCTTTTGCGTAATCACTGCGTTCCTTCCCATGAAATGAGGCCCCGAAGGCGGGCTCATCGGTTAACTTAACCCCTCCCGTACGCGAGTGTCAACGCGAAGCGGACCGCTGCCGCGCGGAGCCCGCTCGCAGGTGTCGATGCTGCGGACTACCGCTCCGCGCGCCCAGCTTCCCGAAGGCGATCTTCAGCCGATTTTCTTCTTGAGTTCGGGCGGATTGCTGAAGGTGCTCATGAACGCTTCCTGCGTTCCCGCGGCGAACTTCAGTCCGGCTTCCCTGATCGCCGAATCGGCTACTTTCGACAGCGGGGTGTAGAAGGGATGGTGGTGTTTGATGTAGGGATTATTGCGCGCCGCGTTGTAGCAGAACAGCAAGGTCCAGCGGCGGCTGGCCGACCGGTTCTGGTCCGAGCGGTGCAGCGTGTTGCAATGAAAAAACAGGCCATCGCCGGGTTCCATTTCGGCGTAAACCACGTCCATCTGCTTGAGAACCTGCTCGACACGCTTCGGATCCGCGCCGACCTGCGCGCCTTCCATGACCCCATGGTCGATCCGTCCCAGCAGGTGCGAACCGCGCACCACCTGCAGGCAGCCGTTTTCCTTCGTGCATTTGTCCAGCGCCACCATCACACTCGCCATCAGCGGATGGATGCAGCCGTTGTTGTACCAGTAACCGTAGTCCTGGTGCCATTCCCAGGCACCGCCTTCGAACGGTTCCTTGGCGGTGAGCTTGGAATGGTAGTGATAGACCTCGCCGCCGAGGACCGATTCCATCGTGTCCACGATGCGCTCGCAGCGCGCGGCCAGGCCGTAGACGCTGTCACCGGGATGGTTCCAGGACACCATTCTGGTCGCCAGCCCCTGCGCATCCTTGCGGCTGTAGCGGTGGCTGACCACTTCCGGGTCCGTTTCCATCGCCCGTTGCAGGAGCTTCGCCTCCTCGGGATCAAACAGGCCGCGGATCATCACGTAGCCGTCACGATCGAAGTCAGCGCGTTGTTCAGGGGTGAAAGCAGAACCGCTCATATTTTTTCTCCCGCGTACGCCGGCTGCGGACTGCAGCGCGAAGCATGGTCGCGCATCCTATCCGACAGCCCCCGGCAAAGCCACTGGCGGAGTCCTTTGCGGGGCGTTTGCGCAGCACCAATCCCGGACGGCCTTGTATTCCGAAATAAGATGTATGTACTATTCCCCTTACTGACCTGTCTGTTGTCCTGAAAAGAAAAAATGCCGCATAGCAGCGATTCGGCAAACCGCTGATAGCCGACGGGGCGGCGTTGCGAACGTTACGGGGAAACGGGATATTTCAAGTTGAAATAACAAGGGCTTTATGTCAGTGTAGCCGCGCTGCGAGACACGGTACCGGAGTCACGGTATCCCGGCCGTCAGGCAGAACGCTTTACAGAGCGGCAGTTGCAGACAAACCAAAAAAGCAGGCCAATCGGAGGAAAAATATTCATGAACAAGTTAACAATCATTGCAGGCGCAGTGGCAGCAATGTGCTTCGCCGGGACGGCGTCCGCCCAGGCCCTCAAAGGCCCGATCGACGACGCCGCCCTGAGCTGGGCACCGTCACAATGGGGCAAAGATGACATGGCAGGCAGCGCGAACCACACCAAGAATTCGGCCAACATCAAGCGCGCCCTGGGCACGATCAAGCAGTTCAAGGCCATTACCATCGGCAAGTACTATCACCGCGAAGCGCCGGCTTTCGGTCCGCGCGGCTGGCAGATGACCATTCCGGGCACCCCCACCGGCGGCCCGTTCGGCAAGAATGCCCTGGTGTACCACGATGAGCTGGTCACCACCGAAATCGGCCAGATCCAGACCCAGTTCGACGGTCCCGGCCATATCGGCGTGAACACCTCGAAAGGTCCGATGTTCTACAACGGCCGTAATTCGTGGGACTCCTACGAGCGCGGCGCCGGCGGCCGGGTGGTGGGCATGGGCCCGCTGGGCGTAGAACACGTCGGCGAACTCGGCTTCGTTTGCCGTCTGGTTGTTCTCGACGCGGTGGCTTACCGGAAGTCGCAAGGCAAGATCTCCGCGTCCGCGGAAATGCTGCCGATCCCGAAAAGCACCGATTCCCCTGGCATCGTAACCGCCGCGGACATGCAGGGCATGATGAAGGCGCAGGGCCTCGCCGATCTGCAAGCCGGGGATTGCGTCGCACTGCACACAGGCCAGGGCAACACCTGGGGCAACGGCCGCTACAAGTCGCTGAACTCCGAGCAGCGCGCCGCCGCCCGTGCGATCTTCGCGCAAGGTGAACCGGGCTTCGGCATCAGCGCCTGCGAATGGATGGCCTCGAAGAACATCGCGCTGCAGATGGGCGACACCTCCGCGAACGACGCGCAGCCCTTCGGTGAAAATGGCGATGGCTTTGCCGTACCTTGCCACACCGAAATGATGCCGCGTCGCGGCATCTGGAACCTGGAAAACGTCGACACCGAGTCGCTGGTCAAGGCCGGCGTCAAGGAAGCCGCGTTTATCTGGGCTCCGCTGCGCATAATCGGCGCGACCGGTTCGCCGGGCAACCCGGTGGTGCTTTACTAAGTATTCAAGACAAGAAGTTGTAAAGACGGACGCTGGAACTTCACTCCCGACCGGCAGACGCGAAAGCGCCTGCCGGTTTTTTTGTGCGTGAATGCGTGAAGGGGGAATGAGTGAAGGTTGTAATACTGTTAGGTGTAGTAGTCGGGACTTCATCGGACAACAACTGTCCGCCCGAAACCCAACTCTCACCGCGGAGAGTGCTGGCCTTGGAGTTTTAAATCTGACAGTGTCCGTCAGGTCAAATCGCGACTACTACATGTAAGGCGTTTCGGGTTTTACCCTTCACCCATTCCCCCTTCGCCCTTCACGTTTTTTTCCTTCCCACGCAACTGACCCACGCCTGCGAGAACATCCCGTTCGGCCGCCGGCCCCATGCGCGCCATGTGGCAGCGTGGTTCGCATCGCCCGCCTCTTCAAAGTTCGTCGCCAGGAAATCCCCGATCACCGTGAGCGGATCGTAGTTTTCGTACCGGGAACTCATACTGATATTCTCGAATCCGGCTCCTGCAAAGTAACTGCCGAGCTTGCTGCCGCAGCAGGCGTCGCCGCCATTGCGGTTCTGCAGTTGCTTGTAGGCCTCGAACGCCTCCATCACCTCGGGCGACGGCGGCGCCACCAGGAATCCGCCCCAGTCCGGCGTGCATACCCCCAGCATGCCTCCGGGCTTGAGTACGCGCCGGAATTCGGCTGCAGCCCTTCCGGGCTCGCGAAGATGCTCAAGCAATGCGTGCGAGAACACGGCATCGAATGTGCCTTCGGCGAACGGCAGTTCGTAGACGCTGCCCTGCTTGAACTCCACGTTGCGAATTCCTGCCGCTTCAGCGTCGCGCGTCGCCCGCTCGATCTGCGAAAGATTGAAATCCAGGCCTGTCGCCTGCCCGGGAGCAATGCGCTGCGCAATGTCCCGGGTTATGGTGCCGGGGCCACATCCGCAATCCAGCACCTTGTGACCAGGCTTGAGATACGGAAGGAAAAATGCACCGTTCGGCTCGAGCCGGCGTCGAACCATGAAGACTTCAGCGGCGAAGCTGTAGCCGGGCGTGTAGGTTTCTGACATGGGATAAATTTGGCAGTTGTCTGGATATGCGCGCGCATTCTACTGCCATAAGGCGACGCGCTAGCAGTGTGCCGCCAGAGTGCTAGACTGCAATCCTGATGAGCCCGACACCGGCAGCCTCCGCACTCGCCCTCGCCACCTTTCTGCTGGCGGGCGCCGGTGTCGTACTGGCTTGCGGGGAGGTGTTTCGGGGCGAGGTTGTGACGTCCGAGCGGGAAATGGGCGCCACGGCCACGGGAGAAACGAAGACCTTCCACGTGCTCGGAGCGGGCTGGTTTCGCGCCGTCGAAATCATCAAGCAGGGCGGCGCCAGCGACAACACGACCGTGACCCTGGAACTGGACGGCGAACCGATGATCACGACTTCATTCGCCACGCTGAAAAATCCCTGGATGCAACTCGATACGCCGCTCATGGGCGCCAAGGTACGCACCGAGGGCGACACGAGCACCATGACCATCTGGTATTCGGCGGAACTCAAATTCACCAGCATGGCAGTGGTGCGCATCGACGTGCAGGAAGACGGTGTCGACAACCTGAAAATGCGCACGGTGATGAACAAACCCGCGCCCCATGAGCACATCGCCGGACAGGCCATCGGAACGACCGCGGCGGTCAGTCTGCCGGCGTTTAAATAAGCGCACCCCGCCCCCGCTCCCCGGCCCTCTCCCACCAAGGGAGAGGGCCGGGGAGCGGGGGTTATTCCTTGTACGCTTCCACCACGCTGGCCCGCATTGAATAACCGATATCGATGTCGGCCGCGCCGTCCACCAGGCTCAGGGATTTCTTCGCCGAGGCGGTCGACAATGTTCCCGTCACCCAGATCGGCGCGAAAACCGCCATGTTGCCGAAAGGCTTGTCCGCCTTCACATGCACGATCTGGTTGGGCGGCGGTGGCGGGCTGTGGATGCAGGCGCCCACGTAAGGCACCAGCAGGAATTCCGTGACCTCCTTGCCGGAGAATTCCAGCGGCAAGAGGTAACCGGGAATGCGGACCACCTGGCCGTCGAGCTCGGGGACAACCGACTGGGCGCGGAGTTTTTTCTGTTCGGTGATTTCCTTGCGCCGGGACAGCAGCCCTTCCGCATCGATGCCGGCCTCCCTGAGCTTGCGCAAGGCGCCCTGCTCGTCTTCGGCGTCGATCGCCGACACCTTCTCGCCGCGCTCCCTGCGATCGCGCACCGCGGCGATGTCGTGCAGTTGCAGCGCCTGTTCCTTGCTCAGTTTGGGAAAGGGCTTGTCGGTGGCCAGCGGCGGCACCAGGTCCTTCCACATGATCTGGCGCGGCGCTTCGACCGCATGGGAAGCCGTCATCGCCAGCATTGCGAATAGCGCCGCCAGGCAAGCGCATATGTGATTCGTCGTCATTTCAAGTCCCCAATATCAGATCCGGATGCTCATGCCGTCCGCCAGCGAATGACGGTAGATGCGCCAGGCGGGCACCAGGCCGATGAGAACGCCTGCCAGCGCCACCATTGCCATCAATGCCACTTCGTAAGCAGAGGGCCAGCCTACCATGATGAACAGGCCCAAGCGGGATTCCAGCCATGGCCGCCCCAGGATCAATCCCGCATAAAGTGCGATTACCCCCAGGGCAATGCCCAACAAGGTGAGGACGGCCGCCTCGCCCAGGATCAGCGCAAATATCTGCGACGGGCGCGCGCCGACCGAGCGCAGCACCGCCATTTCGCGACGGCGCTCGCTGAGGCTTGTCAGCAGAGCCACCAGCATGCCGGCCAGGCCAACCGCCACGACCAGCATGGAGACGGCAGACAGGGTCTTCTCGACGGCGCCCGTGATCTCCCATATTTCCTGAAGGGCGACGCCCGGGAGTACCGCTGTGAGGGGTTCCGCGGTGTATTCGTTCACCCTGCGCTGCATGCCGAGCGCGGTGCTTCGCGATTTCAGTCCCATCAGGAATGCCGTGATTGCGCGCGGTTCGCCCGCCGCATCGGTCTGCCCGTCCCGCAGTGCCGCGGCGAGCGGATCGGCCGCATCCGCATCAGCGTCCTCGTGCACGGCATCCAGGCCCTGCAGCGAAACGTGCACGGTTCGATCCACCGGTGTACCGGTCCGCTCCAGTACGCCGGAGATTTTAAACGGATGCTGCTCGTGCAGGGAAAAACTGACATCCCCGGCACCATGGGCAATGACGACGGACTGCCCCGTCCGATAGTGCAAGGCCTGAGCGACGTCGGCCCCGAGCACGGCGTCGTGCCCGCTTTCAGGCGCATGGCCCTGCGCAAACCGCAGCCGCCGGTCGCGACCGAAGCGCAGGTGTTCGAAATAATCCGTCGAGGTGCCGAGCACGCGGTAACCGCGATGGGAATCGCCGAGCGACAGCGGAATGGTCCATGCCACTTCCGGCCGGGCGGCAAAAGCGCGATAGGTCTCCCAGCGCAGGTTGTTGCTGGCGTTGCCGATGTGGAACACGACGGAAAGCAACAGGTGGACCGGGCTGCTGCGTGCGCCCACCACCAGATCGGTGCCGGAAACCGTGGCCGCGAAGCTTTCGCGCGATTCATGGCGGAGGCGCTCCACCCCCAGCAGGAGCAGGACCGCGAGGGCAATGGACAGAACCGTCAGTCCCGCGGTGAACCTGCGGTTGCGCAGGCTCTTGATCGCCAGGCCTGCGATCACGCGGCGGCCCCGTGCGCAATCGCCTGCGGTGCGCGATTGATCCCGGCAAACGAAATGCCGAGGTCGAACAGCGGCTCGAGCGATGCATCATGGCTGACGAAAATCAGGGTGGTCCCCGTGAGTGCGCATTCCCGGAACAGGAGATCCAGGAATGCCGAACGGCGGTCCGCGTCCAGCGATGAGGTGGGTTCATCGGCGATGAGCAGTTCCGGCGAGCCGATCAGAGCGCGCGCCGCTGCTACGCGTTGCTGTTGTCCGACGCTGAGCTCCGTCACGCGTCGGCGCAGGAGTGAGTCTTCCGCCATGTCCAGGTGCGCAAGCAGGCGAATCGCCTCCTTTTCGACGGTTCCGCCCGATTGCTCGGCACGAGCCCTGCGGCTGGCGGAGAATCCGCAGGGCAGGCAGACGTTCTCCACCACCGAAAGATAGGGGATGAGATTGAACATCTGAAAGATGAATCCGATGTGGTCGGCGCGAAAGCGATCCCGCGCCGCGCCGCCAAGCGAGCCGACATCCATGCCGAGTACCCTCACTTCGCCCGAGTCCGGGGTCAGTACGCCCGCGAGCAGGCTGAGCAGTGTGGATTTCCCGCTGCCACTCGGCCCGCGCAGGAAAACCCGCTCGCCCTGACCGACGCGAAGCGATTCGATGTCGATGGTGGCCGAGACTGCACCCGGCCACGTGAAGCGCACGTTGGAAAGATCGATGACGGGGGACATAAGGGGCGAGGG
>CAYODB010000158.1:3971-9010 GCA_964402495.1 uncultured Bordetella sp. | reverse complement strand
CACCAAGGGCGAACTGGTAGAAGATCTGGCTCCAGTCCTTGAGCTCTTTGGTCCAGTTGAACTTCTCGAAGTCCTCGGGAACTATGACCGCGTCGCCCGGATTCAGGTTCTGGCCATTGAATCCCCCAGCAAACCAACCCTTCTGGCGCTTGCTAACTACGGTACCGTCCGCGCGCACTATGTATATGGAGCTCTTGTCGGCATCCTTGGTCGGGCCGCCGGCTTGGTTGAGGTAGTCCGAGACGTCCTTGCCCGAACGGTAAATGAATGCATTCTGGTTGTAGACCGACCCGAACACGCTGATGGTCGACGGCTGGGGCGGAATGAATAACCGGTCGGCGTCGTCCAGCACCAGGTCCGGCAGATCCTTGAACGCCCTGGAACCTGGCTGCACTTCCAGCACGATCCGGCCGGTGGCCCTGATCGTGCGCAGTTTCGCCAGCAGGGCGCGCTGCGCGATCGCTTCCGCTTCCAGGCTTTGCGCCTGCTCGACCGCAACGACACCTTGTGCGCGCCGTACGCCGGAGCGCTGCATCTCCACTTCGAGGCGGCTGAGTGCATCATCCAGGCGCTCCTGCTGACGGATGCGCGTCGATTCACGGGTGAACTCGGCACCGTAAATATACGCGTTCTGCGTAATGCCCCCGGTTCTCGACAACAACTGGCGCAGCGTTTCGCCGGCCTGGATTTGATAGATGCCCGCCGTCTGGAATTCGCCTTCCAGGCGCACAAATTTGTTTTCTTTGGCCTGAGGACCCTGGATATCTTCCTTGGAGAAAATAGTGACGATGTCGCCAGGCTCGAGCTGAAGGTCCTGGTCCGGGGCCTTCTCACCTATGGCCCGGCCCAGATTGAAGGGAATGAGGACGGTGGAGAAGTCCGCGGGGTTAAGACGTTCGATGACCGCGTAGTCCCAGTTCACTTCCGCGCCTGGTCGCTTGACGTCGCGGGTAACCTTCGACACGCCATCACCTCTAGCTTCGGTGGCCTCCACAATCCAACTCTGCGGCCGCCCGGCGCGGTTGCGCTGCAGCCAGTAGTCCGGCACCACCAGCATGCTGCGCTCGGGAATGATGTCGCTGACCTTGAGGCCCTGCTTCCACTCGAAGCGCAACGGCGTGGCCACGTTGCCGCGCAGGGTAACCGCGTTGATCAGCCTCGGCGACAGCGTAAAGACATTGACGATGTCTCCATCCGAAACGGGGCGGGCCAGGCCGCCGGCATCCAGCGCCAGTTCTTCGACCACGCGGTTTTTGCGGTCGAAAATGCGTTCGAGCGTGACTTTCTGGCCCGCCGCGCTGGTGGACAGGCCGCCGGCCATTTCCACGAGTTCTTCGAGCTTCTGCTCCTTCTTCAGCTCGAATATCCCGGAAACGTTGACGCTGCCGCTGATCGCGGCCAGCCGCCCCACCGGCGGTACGAAGATCACATCACCAGGAAGCAGTTGCGCGTCTTTCGATTTATCGCCCTTGAGCAGCAAGTCGTAGAAGTCAAATTCGGTGACGACCTTGTTGCCCCGCTTGAGCTGGATCTTGCGCAACGAGCCCTTGGTGGTGGGCCCACCGGATACGAACAGGGCGTTGACCAGGGTCGACAGAGAACCGACGGTGTAGTTGCCGGGCTTGCGCACTTGTCCGACGACGAAGACCTGGACCGAACGCAGCTCGCCGAGGGTCACGACGAGGTCGAAATTCTTGAACACCCGGGAAACTGCACTGCGGACGCGCGCGTCGAGATCCTGGTAGCGGGTGGCGGCCACGTTGATCGCGCCCACCTTGGGAATGTAGATGCGGCCGTTGCGGTCCACCGTGGTCTTCACATCGACATCGATCTGGCCCCAGGCACGGACCATGATCTCGTCGCCGGGACCGATCACGTAATCGGTGGGTACCGGGACGCGGTCGAGGGGCGCAAAGGTCGAAGGCGCGCCTTCGAAGAAGTTATAGCCGAACATCGGCAGGTCGCGGCCCGTCGCCTTGAGGACGAACTCCTGGAACTCATTGCGCTGGAGCGGTGCCGGACCGACCTGCTGGATGATGGGCTGGCGCTCGGATTCCCGCTGCGGCGCCTGGTAGAAAATCTTGTCGGTCGCGGAAGGCGCGCCCGGCGTGACGATGGTCGGCGACTGGATCGGCAGCGTCGGTGCCGACTGGGTGGAAAAGGAATCGAGCTTAAGCTCATTGGAATTGGACTGCTGCGCTTGGGCGCCCAGCGGCAACAACAAGACCAACAGGCTCGCGCGGAGCCCTTGCCAGACCTTCGAGTTCATCCCGACTCCTTGCAACCAGCGGTTTTCTGAAGCTTTTTTGCCGGGGGCAGTATAGCGTAAAGGCCGTGAACACCGTGCCCGACTTCGCTGGATACCGGGCTTCGCCCATAAATGTCGTGCCCGACTTCGCTGGATACGGGGCTGAGCAGCCCAGGAGCAGCTCAGGAGCAGCTCAGGGTCAGGCCTTGCCTTTTGCCTGCATGCGGGCAGATTAACCGCGGGGAGGCAAAAGGCAAGGCCTGACCCTGGGCTGCTTGACGGGCCGCGGGAAGCGAGGTGAAAGGTCAAAGGTGAAAGTAAAGGTGGGGCCATACCTGAAGCGCGGCAGGAGCTGGGTGCTGCGTGCTGGGTGCTGCGAGGGAGCGAAGGGCAAGGTTTCGGGCCTGACTTTTCGCGGATCACCGTTTACATTGTACGCTTGACGTAAAACGTATGACGTACTACGCTTCGGCGATGATCAGAACCTTCCATGACAAGCGAACCGAAACACTTTACAACGGGAAGCGCGTCAGGGAATTCCAGTCGATCGCCCTCCAGGCAGAGCGAAGATTGCAAGTACTGGATAACGCGACAAGTCTCCAGGATCTGAGAGGGTTGCCCGGCAATCGCTTCGAAGCCTTGAAAGGCGATCGCGCCGGACAGTACAGCATTCGCATCAACGATCAGTGGCGAATTTGTTTCGAATGGAACGATGGCGATGCATTCAACGTTCAAATCGTTGACTATCACTAGGAGGCGGAAATGCCGAACAACATGAGACCTGTTCATCCGGGCGAGATTCTCAGGGAGGAGCTTGCCGAACTCGATATGTCGGCCAATCTTTTTGCGCAGGCGCTCGGGGTGCCGGCCAACCGCATTACCGGCATTCTGAATGGACAGCGCTCGGTAACCGCCGACACTGCGCTCCGGTTTGCCCGTTACTTCGGGACCACCCCGGAGCTCTGGATGAATCTGCAGACGGCTTATGACGTCAAGATTGCGAAACAGTATAACTGGAGCGAGATTCAGCGCGTGGTGAAGCCGGCCAAGGCGGCGTAAAGGCCGTGGGTAATAGCCGAGTAAACCTAATACCGGGGTCAGGCCTTGCCTTTTGCCTCCCCCAGGGTTAATTTGCCGGCATGGCCCGCCCGCTACGCATCGAGTTCCCTGGTGCCGTCTACCACATCACCGCCCGCGGCGATCGCCGCGAGCCGATCTTCGTCGATGACCCGGACCGGCATGCGCTGCTGGATGTCGTAGCCCACGCGCTCACCCGGTTCGATGCCCAGATGCTTGCCTACTGCCTGATGGGCAATCACTACCACTTCGTGCTGCATACCCGGCAGGCCAATCTGTCGCGGCTCATGCGCCAGATCAACGGGGTCTACACCCAGGCCTTCAATCGCCGGCACGACAAGGTCGGGCACCTGTTCCAGGGCCGCTTCAAAGCCATCCTGGTAGACCGGGATGCCTACCTGCTGGAGGTCTGCCGCTACGTGGAACTGAATCCGGTGGCCTCCCGATTGGTCAGAAAGCCGCAGGCGTGGCCTTGGTCGAGCTACCGGGCACATGTGGGCGAAGAAACCGCGCCCGGCTGGCTGGACAGCGATGGCCTGCACGGCTATCTGCTGGGACGGACGCTGCGCACTGCCGCCGATCGTCGGCGGGCGGCTGACCGCTATGCCGAACTCGTGGCCTCCACCCCCACCCACGCCAGCTTGTGGGACACAGCCCTGCGCCAGCAGATCTATCTGGGCGACGAGGCCTTTGTCGAGCACATGCAGGGGCTGGCCGAGCCAAGGAACACCGTCGATCGGGATATTCCCAGAGCACAGCGCAGCAAGGCGCGCAGCCTGGACGAATGGCTAAGTAGCTGCCCGACCCGGGAGGAAGCGTTATACAAGGCTCATACCGAAAGCGCCCTGAGCATGAGCGCCATTGCCCGGGAACTCGGGCTGTCGGTTTCCCGCGTCAGCCGGCTCATCGCCCGCGCAGAGCAGGCAAAAGGCAAGGCCTGACCCCGGGGTGATTCTCACTTTACCAGCGTCACAGGAACGCCCAGTTTTTTGCCCGCGCCGGACAGGACTCGATCGAGGGTTACCAGTCTGGCCTTGCAAACGCAAGCACAGGCCAGATGCAACGCATCGAGTGTCCGCAGCGGCGTCTTTCTGCCGAGCAACCAATCTCTTGCGAGCGCAAAATGGGCCGAGGTCAGGGCGTGTACGATGAAGCGTCCAGCAGCCATATCTTCGGTGAACGCACTCTGGATCAACTTTGCGCTGCGCTCATCAAGCTCCTTCATGCGCACCAGACGCGCCAGCGCAGAGGCCACCTCGACCTCGACCAACACACTAATCGTTACCGGTGTTTTTGCTCGCAGGAGGAGTCGTTGCACGGCATTGCTGGCCTGCTCCGGCCGATAGTATGGAATGACAGCGCTGGTATCAAGGTAAAGCACCGTCAAGCACGCTCCTCGTCTCGCGCCTTGCGGACAAGGTCGCCAGCCTGTGTCTGGGCAACAGGAATTTTCGAACGGAACTCGCTGCGATCCTGGAACGCCGCACCTTCGGAAACTCGGACCAGTTTCGCTACCGCCTTGCCACGCCGGAGAATGACCACTTGTTCTCCTTTGGCGACGGCGTCGAGAAGTTTGCTGATTCGGCTGCGGGCTTCGCGGATGCTTACGGTGTGCATGAGTTTAAAACCTCCTGTGTACACATACATTGTACACACAATAGCGGCGAGATCCATCATGCGGACAAAATCCGTGGGGTCAAAATCCGTGGGGTCA
>CAYODB010000158.1:0-3871 GCA_964402495.1 uncultured Bordetella sp. | reverse complement strand
AAAATCCGTGGGGTCAGGCCTTGCCTTTTGCCTCCCCACCGGGGACAACGACGTCCTGGCTCCCTGCTCCAATCGTTACCCGAGCGCCGGGGCCCGAGGATCGCCGTTTTCCTTCGTCGACCCGATTTTGGCCGGCGACTCTTTCCCCTTGTCCTTTTTTATCTGCTTCGCACCGTCAGGTGACTACTCGCGTCACTTCCTACCCTCCCCAGCAGGGAGCGCATCCAGGGCGCGAACGGGTCCACCGCTCGCGGAGAATATGCAGAGCAGCGGTTTCCCTATGAGCGCCAGGTACGGCGCGTTGTCCGCCTGCGCAGGCAAAGCGGCCGGCACGGAGATTGCCAGCGTAGCCACGAATATCCTCGACATCCTGTCCCAGGACCCCCCATGGTTATCGATCAAGATCAGAAAAGCATCGCCGACCGGCTTATCTCCGCCCTGCAAGAGGACGAGTTCGTCCTCTATGCACAACGCATTCTCCCGGCGGGCGCGCAGCCCGATGAGTGGCCCTTCCAGGAGATTTTTGTCCGCTTCAAGGAGGAAGACGCCAAGTTGCTGCCGCCCGGCACTTTCTTCCCTCTGCTGGAGGAATGCCGGCTGCTGCCCTACCTCGACCGCTGGGTTGTGAACCGGCTCGCGCGCTGGGTGCGCAGCGGGCTGGCCATCAAGCCGGACTGGAAAGTACCGCGCAGCAACGTCAACCTCGCCAGTGCGACTTTGCTCGACCCCGAGTTCGGCCGTTACACGCGCAAGTACGTGGACGACTCGTATCTCTCCAACGGCGTACTCGCGTTCGAGATTGCATGGCATGACGTGGTTGCGCACGCCGAGCCGCTGCAACGCCTTATCGAAGAACTCCGGCCCTACGGGTGCGGCTTCACGCTGGCGAGCTTCGACGGCGGCAAGGCGTCGCATGCCGTGCTGGAAACGCTGGTCCCGGATTTCATCAAACTCAGCGTGTCGATCACCCGCGACATCGACACCGTCCCGTCCCACGCCCAGAAACTCGTGGAGATCAGCGACCGCTGCACGGCGCTGGGGATCAAGACCATCGCCGAGCAGGTGGAGAATCCCGTGATACTCCAGCGCCTGCGCCAGACGAAGATCGACTTCGTGCAGGGGTACGGGGTGGCGGAAGTCAAGATGCTGTAAACGAAGGTGCGGGGTGCTGAGTGCTGCGTGCGGGGTGCTGGGTGCTGAGAAAAGGGCCATTCAAACGCGCAGCGGCTTTCGTACTTACGCAGACTCAGGACTCAGGACCAGGCCGGTTTCGGCGTTCCTGTATCCTACCGGCCGCATAGCCCGATAACTTTCTGTCCGGAGAAATCATGTCAATCTTCTCGATCATCATTCTCGCCGCCGTCGTGGCCGCCGGCATCTGGGCGATCATGATCTACAACAACCTGGTCAACCTGAAGCACGGGGTGTCGAAGGCCTGGTCGAACATTGACGTGCTGCTCAAGCAGCGCCACGACGAGCTGCCAAAACTGGTGGAGACCTGCAGGCAGTACAAGCAGTTCGAGGAATCCACCCTGCAGAAGGTCACCGAGGCCCGCGGCCGGGTGCAGGACGCACGCGTGAAGCAGGACATCCCCGCGCTCGGCCAGGCCGAGACGGCACTGCGCGCCGGACTGGGCGGGATTATGGCCACCTTCGAAGCTTACCCCGAGTTGAAGGCGATCGAGACCTTCCAGCACCTGATGACCCGCATCTCGGGCCTGGAAAACGCCATCGCCGACCGCCGCGAGTTCTACAACGAGTCCGCGAACATCAACAACGTCGCCATCGAACAGTTCCCCGAGCTCATCATCGCCAGCATGTTCCGCTTCGCCTCCTTCGAGTTACTGCGCTTCAGCGATGCGGAGAAGAAGGATGTCGATGTGAAGCAGTTGTTTTCGTAAAACAACTGCGGGTGCTGTGTGGTCCGGAGGAGTGAAAAGAGGCGGTGCTGAGTGCTGCGTGCTGCGTAAGTACGGAAGCCGCTGCGCGTTGGAATGGGCCTTTTCTCAGCGCTCGGCACTCAGCACGTAGCACCGCTCTTATTCCTTCTCAGCACGCAGCACACAGCACTCAGCACTAATCCTCATGTTTCACGACCAGCGCGAGCTCCTCGCCAATCCCGGATTCCTCGGCGTTTACCTGATCGTCGGGATGCTGGGGGTATACGCCGAGAACCGGCAAGCGATTCTGTTCGCGCTGGTGGTGATCGCCGCAATTGCGTTCTTCGCCTGGATGCTGAGTCTCAGGCGCCTGCTGGCGATGTCGGGAACGCCGACGTCGCGCATCGCATCGGCGGCGCAAGGTTACGTGGAGCTGGTCGGCCGCGGACGCAGCCATCCCGACTTCCAGGTGCTGTCCCGCCTCACTTTCCTGCCCTGTATCTGGTACCGCTTCATCGTCGAGCAGCGCAACAGCAAAAACAAGTGGGAGCGGGTTTCCAGCGGCCGCAGCGACGAGAGTTTCATGCTCCACGACGGCAGCGGCCTGTGCGTCGTCGATCCCGACCACGCGGAGGTGATTCCGCGCCGCAAGGAGGTCTGGACGCAGGGCGAATTCCGCTACACGGAGTGGCTGATCCTGCCGCAGGAAACGATCTACGTGCTGGGCGAATTCTCCACGCTCAGCGGCGAGACCATCGAACTGGATCTCAAGCGTGACATCGGCGAGCTGCTGGCCGAGTGGAAGCGCAACCAGCCGCAACTCCTGGAGCGCTTCGACCTCGACAGGGACGGCACGATCAGCGAGAAGGAATGGACCCTGGCGCGATCCCAGGCCAAACGCGAAGTCCGCAAGACCCATAAAGAGATCCGCACCCAGCCCGGCACCAACATTCTCCACAAGCCCCGCGACGGCCGCCTGTTCCTGATTTCCAACATTGACCCGGAGAAGCTGGCGCGACGCTACCGTTTGTGGGCGTGGGCGCATCTGGCCGCGTTCGTGGGGGCGGTGGGAGGCGCGTCGTGGTTATCGACGATGGCGATGTAACAGCGGAAAACAAGGGCGGAGAAATACGGGGCCGCCCGACTTCGCTGGATACCGGGCTTCGCCCATAAGGGCCGCGGTCCGAGGGCCGAGAAAAGGCAAGAGCGATCTAATGGAGTTCACGCGGCCCTCGCACCGCGGCCCCGTTCTTACCCGGCCCGTTAAAAATAGGGTCAGACTCGATTTACTCCCGCGGCCCGAAAAGAATTCGAGTCTGACCCTATTTTCCCCGGTACCGGGTTTCCCCCGCTCTTTCGCAGCACGCAGCACCGGTTTTCCCCCGCTTCTTCGCAGCACTCAGCACGCAGCACCGGGGTTTCCCGTTTTCTCTCAGCACGCAGCACCGTTTTACTTCGCCAGCAACGCCGCCGCTTCCTTGTGTCCGGCATCCGTTGCAATAGCGAACGCGGTCTTGCCCCTGTCATCCTTCATGCCCGCATCCGCGCCGCGTTCTAGCAGCAGCTTCACCGATTCGGTCTTGCCGTAACCTGCGGCCCACATCAGCGCGGTGAGGTTGTGCTTGTAGGTCTTGTTTACTTCCACGCCGGCATCGAGCAGCAGCCCGACGATTTCGGTATGGCCCTGGCCGGCAGCGTAGATCATCGCGGTCTTGCCGATCTGGTCGGCAACCGAGGCATCCGCGCCCTTCTCCAGCAGCATGCGCGCGATCCCGGCATGGCCGCCGTAAACAGCGGTCATCAGGGGCGAAACCTTGTCGAGGTTGCGCAGGTTGATGTCCGCGCCTTTGTCGATCAGCAGCTTCGCCAGTTCGGCATTGCCCTTGCGCGTGAAAATTATCAGGGCGGTATCGCCGCTGCGATTGCGGGAATCGACCACCGCCCCTTCCTCAAGAACCCGGCGGACGGTGGCGATGTCGTCATTGCGCGCG
>CAYODB010000157.1:0-9038 GCA_964402495.1 uncultured Bordetella sp. | reverse complement strand
AAGCGGCCAACCTCGGCATCAATGCAGCGCTGCAAGTGGCGTTCCGTGGCGGCGCCCGACAGCACGGCGCCGATTACGAAGCCGATCGCGGAGAACCAGTCGAGTCCGAATCCGAGAACGATGAACAACACGGCGCCGACGACGGCAATGGTCGCGTACTGCCGGTTCAGGTAGGCCTGGGCCCCCTGCTGTATGGCTGCGGCGATTTCCTGCATGCGCGCATTGCCTGCAGGCCTGCCCAGAATCCACTGAGTCGAGACCGCCCCGTAGGCGATCGCGATGATCGCGCACACCAGCGCGAAGATCAGTGCTGAAGACATGAATCCCCCTTTATCGATTTCAATACAGGGCCGAAATGGGCCGGCCCCTTGACCCTGGAGTGAAAAAACCAGAACTGCTCTCGCCTGCATCCCGGGCAGCGCGCGGGCCGGCGAGCGAACGCGCGATTTTAACTGAATTGTCCGGGCGCGAACCCCGGTTTTTACGGATTCAGAGCTTGAATTCCGGGAGCTTCCTGGGAACCGCGACGTTCTTGAGTCGAACGTAGTTGGGCAGGCCGTTTTTGAACGGCGGGTAATCTTCGCCCAGGATCAGCGGGGCAAGGTAGCGCCGGCACTTGTCGGTGATGCCGAACCCGTCGTCGCTGATGAAGTCCCGTGGGAGCTTTTTCTCGACGTTGGCGACGTCATCCAGATTGGCGACACCGACTGTCCATTTGTAGGGGCTGTTTGACTTGCGCACGATGGTCGGCATGACCGCATTGCGGCCCTTGATGGCCAGGTCCACTGCGGCCTTGCCAACTGCGTAGGCCTGAGCGACGTCGGTCTTCGACGCGATGTGCCGCGCGGAGCGCTGCAGATAGTCGGCGACACTATAGTGATACTTCAGCTTGAGGTCGTCCTTGATCATGGTGGCAATCACCGGAGCAACGCCACCAAGCTGGGCGTGCCCGAATGCGTCGCGCAGTCCCTGGTCAGACAGGAACTTGCCTTCCACGTCCTTGACCCCTTCGGACACGACCACCGAGCAGTATCCATAGCGTTTCACCAGGGCATCGACGCGGGCAAGGAACTGTGCCCGGTCGAAACGGACCTCGGGAAACAGAATCATGATCGGCAGGTCGCCCGGTTTTTCGGCGGCGAGACCGCCCGCCGCGGCGATCCAGCCGGCATGCCGGCCCATGACCTCGAGGATGAATACCTTGGTCGAGGTTTTCGCCATCGATGCCACGTCGAAGCTCGCTTCGCGCAGAGAAACGGCGACGTATTTGGCCACCGAGCCGAAGCCGGGGCAGCAATCGGTGATCGGCAGATCGTTGTCCACCGTCTTCGGCACATGGATCGCCTGGATCGGGTAGCCCATGGTCTTCGAAAGCTGGGAAACCTTGAGGCAGGTATCCGCGGAATCGCCGCCGCCGTTGTAGAAAAAATAGCCGATGTCGTGCGCCTTGAAGACCGCTATCAGGCGCTCGTATTGCGGACGGCTTTCGTCGATGCCCTTGAGCTTGTAGCGGCAGGATCCGAATGCCCCGGCGGGCGTGTGCCGCAGTGCCGCGATGGCGGACGCCGATTCCTTGCCTGTATCGATCAGGTCTTCGGTCAGCGCCCCGATGATACCGTTGCGACCCGCATAGATTTTGCCGATGTGGTCCTTGCGCTTGCGTGCAGTTTCGATGACGCCGCAGGCGGAAGCGTTGATGACGGCGGTGACGCCGCCCGACTGGGCATAGAGCGCGTTCATCTTCTTGGTCATGTCGAACCTCCGTGTCCTCCGTGGTTCAAGTCGTTATCTCAGTATGGCAAAAATGCGGTCGCGGATCGACTCCATCGAGCCGATGCCCGCAACCTTCGCGTATTTCGGCGCGCCCGGGGTGCCGCTTGCCGCCCACTTCGAGTAGTAGGCCACCAGGGGCTTGGTCTGCGAGTGATAGACCTCGAGGCGTTTCCTGATGGTGGCTTCCTTGTCGTCGTCGCGCTGTATCAGCTCCTCGCCGGTGGCGTCGTCCCTGCCGGCAACCTTTGGGGGATTGAAAACCACGTGATAAGTCCGGCCTGAACCCACGTGAACCCGGCGCCCGGACAGGCGCTTGATGATTTCCGCGTCGTCAACATCCACTTCGATGACGTAGTCGAGATTGACACTGGCCGCTTTCATCGCGTCCGCCTGCGGTATCGTCCGCGGGAAGCCGTCGAACAGGAAGCCCTTTGCCGCATCCGGCTGCTTGATGCGCTCTTTCACCAGGCCAATGATGACTTCGTCCGGTACGAGCGCGCCGGCATCCATGAATTTTTTCGCTTCAAGCCCCATCGGGGTGCCGGCCTTGACCGCTGCGCGCAGCATGTCGCCGGTGGATATCTGCGGTATGCCGTACTTTTCGGTGATGTGCGCAGCCTGCGTGCCCTTGCCCGCGCCGGGCGCGCCGAGAAGAATGAGTCGCATGTGGTTCCGATCCTCGATTGATTGATCCCGCCGGATTGTTCTCACGGAGGGCATGGCCGTCTTGCCGCAGCCTGGCCTGACTTGCCTGGCAATTATAAGGGCTGGCCCGGTCCGGAAAATACCCGCCGCATCTTTTCCAGGTCTTCGGTGGTATCGACCCCGGGTTCGGGAGCGTCTTCCGTGATGGCGACACTAATCCGGTAGCCGTGCGCCAGGGCGCGCAGTTGTTCGAGTGCTTCGAATTGCTCGATCGCTGCGGGCGCCACGCCGGCATAGGCTTTCAGGAAGCTGCAGCGATAGGCGTACAGGCCCACGTGCCGGTAGACGGGTAACCCGGAGGGCAGGCGGGATTGGTCCACCTTGAAGGCATCCCGCGCGTAGGGAATCGGCGCGCGCGAAAAATAGAGCGCGTAGCCGTCCTTGTCCATCACCACTTTCACCGCGTTGGGATCGAACATTTCGCGGGCGTCATGGATCGGATGGCAGGCCGTGGCGATGGCCGCATCGCGATGTCCGGCCAGCTGCTGCGCGACGGACCGGATCAGTTCCGCGGGAATCCGCGGTTCGTCCCCCTGCACGTTGACGACGATCTGGTCTTCGCCCCAGCCGCGTGCGATGGCAACCTCCGCGATGCGGTCCGTGCCGGAGGCGTGGTCCGCGCGTGTCATCAACGCGACGTGCCCATGCCGCGCGACGGCTTTGCTGATCCTGGCGTCGTCGGTGGCGACGATGATTTCCTGCGCGCCCGATTCGCGAGCACGGTCGGCGACATGCACGACCATCGGCTTGCCCGCGATGTCTGCGAGCGGCTTGCCTGGCAGGCGGGACGAGGCGTAGCGGGCGGGGATGACTACAACGAATTTCATGGTGAACAGCGAACAGCGAACAGTGATCAGTGAACGGTGAAAGGCGGCAGGCGAAGCTGGAACTTTCTGTTCACTGTTCACCGTTTACCGTCCATTAGACTTTCTCCTCCGGAGGAAGTTTGCGCGCTTCCTCTTCCAGCATCACCGGAATGTCATCGCGGATCGGATACGCCAGCCGGCAGGCCTTGCAGATCAGTTCCTTCTCCGCTTTCCGGTACAGCAACGGGCCCTTGCAGATCGGGCAGACCAGGATGTCGAGCAGCTTAGGATCCATGCGAAGTCCTGAGTTTGTCGAGAATGAGCCGGTCGAGTCCGGGCGAGACGCGCGCGTCCACGGGCAGGACCCAATGATGCTCGCGCACGAAAGGCTGGCATTTTATCGCATCCTTCTCGGTCATGATGATCGCGTCGGCGCCGGCGAACTCGACATCGGACCCGGCGAAGGCGTGATGATCCGGAAAGGGATGCGCCGTGAAGCTCAGCCCCAGGCGCCGCAGGTGCTCGAAAAAGCGCGTGGGGTTGCCGATGCCAGCCAGCGCATGGACCCGCATGCCCTGGAAGGCGCCCGCATCCTGCGTTAATGCGGGGTTGAGCAGATTCCTGAACATGGTGCCCTCCAGCAACATGGCAAAGCTTCCCGGTTTGTCAGCCGACCCAGTGCCTGTTCCATTGAATACGACTGCGTCCACTTCCTCCAGGCGGCCCGCCGGTTCCCGCAGCGGACCGGAAGGAATGGGCAGGCCGTTACCCAGTCCACGGGACGCGTCCACCACGGCGATCTCGAAGTCGCGCCGCAGGCGGTAGTGCTGCAGGCCGTCGTCGCTGACAATAACGTTGCAATCGGGATGGGCAAAAAGCAGTGCGCGCGCGGCCGCAACCCGGTCGTGCCCGATCCAGACCGGGCGGCCGGTCCGGCTTGCCAGCAAAGCGGGCTCATCGCCGACCGCAGCCGGATTGGCGTCCGCCCGCACATGACGGATTTCTCCTTCGCCGCCATAGCCTCGGCTGACGATGCCGGGGCGGAATCCCTGTTCGCGCAGAACAGCGCACAGCCAGATGACAAGAGGGGTCTTGCCGGTGCCGCCGGCGGTGATGTTGCCGACGACGACTACCGGGACATCCAGGCGTTCCGAACGTAACAGTCCGTAGCGGAAAGCCATCTTCCGCAGCGCCGAAGCCAGGCGGAAGACCGCGGCCGCGGGCAGCAGCGCGATCGACAGCCAGGAAAGGCGGTACCAGTGACGTTCCGGCGCTATCACCTGGGATTCCCGCCGCGCAGCAGGCCTGTCAGCGCTGCTGCTGCGTGGTGAAAGTAATCTTGCCGAAGCCGGCGAGCCGCGCGGCTTCCATCACGTTGATGACCGACTGGTGGGTGGCGTTAGCGTCGGCGTTTATGATGATCACCGGATCGGGATTGGAGCCCGCCGCCTTGCGAAGTTCGCCGGCGAAACCATCCGGTGTGGTGAACGCCACAGTGGTCTTGTTGACCACGTATTGCCCGGAGGACGAAACGCCCACCCTGATATGGCTCGGCCGGTCGGCGGGACGATTGGCATCCGCGGTGGGCAGGTTGATCTGCAGTTCAGAAAACTTGGAATAAGTGGTGGTCACCGCCAGGAAAATCACGATGACGATGAGAACGTCGATGAAGGGCACGAGATTGATCTCGGGTTCCTCGCGGAACGATCCTCGGCGGAAATTCATCGGCGGAAATTCATCGACGTCGCACCTCAGCCCTGCCGCTTGCCTTGAATGATCTCGACCAGCTTGACCGCCTGAATCTGCATCTCCACCACCAGCGAATCGGCGCGGGCGCGGAAATGGCGGTAGAACACCAGGCTGGGGACCGCGACGATGATGCCGAAGGCGGCGTTATAGAGCGCGATGGAGATACCGTGCGCCAGGGCCCCGGGATCGGCCATGCCGGAAGGGCCCTGCACGCCGAAGATCTCGATCATGCCGACGATGGTGCCGAGCAGCCCGAGCAGTGGAGACATCGTGGCGATTGTTCCAAGCGTGGTGAGAAACCGGTCCAGTTCATGCGCGACCGCATAGCCCGCTTCTTCCACCGATTCCTTGATCACTTCGCGGGAGCTGCCGGCTTCTTTAAGAGCCGCGGCAAAAATCCTGCCGAGCGGGGAGGTTAGCGACAGGCGGCTCAGCATTTCGGCGGAAACACCTTTCTGGCGGAATTCCTGGACGACCTGCGGCAGCAGGTCGCGTGGCGCCACGAGATCCTTGCGCAGGCTGTAGAAGCGTTCACCGATGATGCCGACCGCGACAATTGAACACAGGATGATGGGCCAGATCGGCCATCCGGCGGCCTCGATGATTTTTAGCACTCGTGATCTCCAAGCTTCAGAAAAGTCGCGCCACTTTAAACTGACAGGTCGGCAGCAGCAAGCCGACGACAGTGAGCCGGCGCCGTTGCGGGAATTTCCGTGCGCGAGGTATTGACAGCACGCCTCGCACGCAATCTAGTGCCGGAAAACTGTCCACAATCTTTGTGGATAACATTGTGCATAGCTTGTTCAAACGCACGATAAGTTGAGCGTGCAGAAGCTTTTTTTGGTTTCCGATCAAAAAATGCCCGCAGTTCTTTTGTGAACGGATTCAAACTGTTGCGTGACACCCCCGCGTGGATGCGGGGTTTGCGGGCGATTCCCTTTACAGATTTATGACCCTTGTGGATGAAAACGTCCTTTCGGCCGCCGTTGTCAAGCGCTATCGTCGATCACGGGTAGTAGGTAGATGGACTCGAAAAAAATATCCGCCCGTGCGCGCCGGCGCCGCTCCCACGCAAGTGCCTGTGCAAACTAGAATGTGTTCATGGAACCCACCGACAACGCCACGCACGCCATAAGCGTCTCCGAGCTCAATCGCCGGGCGCGCGAACTGGTGGAGGGCGCATTCCCGCTGATCTGGGTGGCGGGAGAGATCTCCAATTTCACGCGGGCCGCTTCGGGCCACTGCTACTTCTCGCTCAAGGACGCAGCCGCACAGGTACGCTGCGTGTTTTTCCGGCACAAGGCGGCTTTGCTGGACTGGAAACCGGAAAACGGCATGCAGGTGGAAGTCCGTGCGCTGCCCTCGTTCTACGAGGCGCGCGGGGAATTCCAACTCGGGGTCGAGAACATGCGCCGTTCCGGCTTCGGCGCCTTTTACGAGGCTTTCGAGCGCCTGAAGAAGAAAATGCAGCAGGAGGGATTGTTCGAGGCGACGCGCAAACGTCCGATCCCGGCTTTCGCCGGCACCGTGGGAGTGGTTACATCACCTAAGGCGGCGGCGCTGCGCGACGTGCTGACGACGCTGGCGAGGCGCATGCCCGGGACGCGCGTGGTCATCTACCCCGCTCCGGTACAGGGACAGGGTGCCGGCGAGAAAATCGCCGAAGCCATACGAACGGCGTCCGCGCGCGCCGAAGCCGACGTCCTGATCGTCTGCCGCGGCGGCGGCAGCATCGAGGATCTGTGGGCCTTCAACGAAGAGGGGGTGGCACGCGCGATTGCGGCCTGCTCGATGCCCGTTGTTGCCGGCGTTGGCCACGAAACCGATTTCACGATTGCCGATTTCGTTGCCGATGCGCGTGCGCCGACGCCGACCGCGGCGGCCGAACTGGTGAGCGCCAGCCGCGCAGAACTCGGTCCACGCCTCCAGGTGCTGGGCGCGCGCCTGATGCGCGACCTCGAACGCCTGCTGGCTGCGCGCGAACAGCAGCTCGATTACCTTGCCAGGCGCCTGGTTCATCCTGGCGAACGCATTGCCGTCCAGACGCGCCATCTGGGACAGTTGGTCATGCGCCTGAAATCGGCCGCATCGCGGATGATCGAGTCCAGCGCCTGGCGCGTCAGTGAAATGGCCGCGGCGTTGCGCGCGAAGCGGCCGGACGTGGGGGGGCTGCTTGCCGCAAACCAGGAGGCGCGCCTGCGCCTGAACCTGGGTTATGCGCGCTACCTTGAACTGCACGACAACCGGCTTGCGCAACTTCGTGCCAGCCTGGGGCACCTGAATCCGCAGGCCGTGCTGGAGCGGGGCTACAGCATCGTGGCCCGGGACGACGGCCGCATCGTGCGCAGTGCGCTTGACGTTGCTCCTGGCGAACGCGTGCAAATGACCTTCGGCCAAGGCGCAGCGCAGGCCCGGATCGAAGATGTAACAAAACCCTAAGTATGATTGCGGCACGCCCTGCCGGAGGGGTATCTTTACCGTTGCCTTTCCGTTTTTGTCCGCGGGCACCCGGCTGGCGGATTTTTCACTTACAAGAATATATCCTGGAGGAATGATGACGATCCTGAAAAAGCTGTTTTCCGTATCCCTTGCAATCTTCCTGGCCGGAACCGCCCTGGGATCCGGCGCGCAGACCTCTGACAAGAAAGTGCTGAACCTCGAAGGCGCGCGCAAGGTTGCCGCGGCTGCCGAAGCCGAAGCGAAAAAGAACAACTGGAACGTGGTCATCGCCATCGTCGACGACGGCGGTAACCTGGTCTACCTGCAGCGCATGGACGGCACCCAGACCGGCAGCATCCAGGTCGCGATCGACAAGGCGCGCACCGCGCAGGCGTTCAAGCGCCCAACCAAGGTTTTCGAAGACCTCGTCGCTGGCGGGCGCAATGTGATTCTCGCCCTTGGCGCAATGCCCATCGAAGGCGGAGTGCCGGTCAAAGTCGGTGACCAGGTCGTGGGCGCCGTCGGCGTTAGTGGCGTGACGGCACCACAGGACGGCCAGATTGCCAAGGCCGGCGCAGACGCCGTCAACTGAATGTTTTTTCGAGGAGGGAAGCGGAGCTTCCCTCCCGTATTTCAGGCGGCCAGCGCTTCCTGCAAGTGCCGCCCGACCTGCTCCTGCAGGTCCTCAGCCAGACAGTCGAAAACTTTCACCTCGGGCATCGCGCGCAACCATGTCAGCTGACGCTTGGCCAACTGGCGTGTTGCGCTGACCGCCTTTTCGCGCAACCCCGCAAGCGTGTACTCGCCGTCCAGGTACTGCCAGACCTGGCGATAGCCGACACAGCGCATCGAAGGCAGGTCGGCGGTCAGGACATAGTTCTCGCGCAGTTCGCGCACTTCGTTGATCAGGCCGAGTTCGAGCATCTCCTCGAAACGCGACGCGATGCGTTCGTGCAGTTCCTTGCGGTTTACGGGAACCAGCGCGACCGGGATGAGCCGGTAGGGCAGGTTCGCCGGACGGCCGCTCGCGATCAGTTCCGACATCGGCTTGCCGGTCAGGTAGAAGATTTCCATGGCCCGCTGGATGCGTTGCGAATCGTTCGGATCCAGGCGCTTTGCCGCCACCGGGTCGATGCGTTCGAGCTCGCGGTGCATCGCCGGCCAGCCGGTCTCGGCCGCCATCACGTCCAGCACCATGCGCGTATCCGGATCGGCCGGGGGCAGGTCGGATAATCCTTCGCGCAGGGCCTTGAAATACAGCATGGTGCCGCCAACGAGCAGGGGGATGCGGCCGTCATTGGCGATGTCACCCATGATTCCGACTGCGTCATTGCGGAACCGGGCTGCCGAATAGCGTTCATTCGGCTCGATTACGTCGATCAGGTGATGCGGAAAGCGCAGCCGGATGTCGAGGTCCGGCTTGGCGGTGCCAATGTTCATGTGGCGATAGACCTGCGCCGAATCCACGCTGATGATCTCGGCGGGAAAGCGGCGCACCAGTTCCAGCGCGACGCCGGTCTTGCCGCTGGCGGTGGGGCCCATCAACAGAATTGCCGGGGGCAATTC